>DASTWB010000120.1:0-3626 GCA_035758725.1 Gaiellaceae bacterium | reverse complement strand
CGCCTCGGAGATGACGAGCTCCTCGCGGGAGCGCACGACGTCGACCCGGAAGTCGCCGACGAACAGCAGGCGGGACGCGACCGACTCCCGGACATCGGACCGGTTCTCCCCCACCCCGCCGGAGAAGACGACCGCGTCGAGGCCGCCGAGCGCCATGGCCATGTGCGCCGCGACCCCTGCGATCCTGTACGTGTAGACCGCGAAGCCGAGCGGGTCGTCGAGGCCGCCCAGGGCCGCGAGGCCCGACTCGTGCTCGAGGCCCTGGTCGAGCTGCTCGACCGTGAGCCCGCGCTCGCGCAGGAGATAGACGAGCGCGCCGGGGTCGATCGAGCCCGAGCGGGTCGCCATGGGAACGCCCTCGAGCGGGCTGAAGCCCATCGACGTGTCGACCGCGCGGCCCTCGAGCACCGCCGTGACGGAGCAGCCGCCGCCGAGGTGGCAGACGACGAGGCGCCCCGCGTCGACCTGAGCCGTCACGGATTGCACGGCGATCCCGTGGAACCCGTACCGCCGCACGCCCCACTCCTCCCGCCAGCGCCGGGGGATCGCGTACGTGGCGGCCTCCTCGGGAATCGTGGCCATGAAGGCCGTGTCGAAGACGGCCACGTGCGGGATGTCCGGCAGCGCGGCCTGTGCCTCACGGATCGCGCGCAGCGCCGGCTCGTTGTGGAGCGGCGCCAGCGGGCGGAGCTCCTCGACGGCGGCGATGACCGTGTCGTCGATCACCGTCGGCTCGATGAAGCGGGCGCCGCCGTGGACGACGCGGTGGCCCACCGCCTCCGCGGCGGCGTAGTCGTCGACGGCACGAGCCTCGCCTCCCTCGACGAGGTGCCGCTTCAGGCTCGTCGAGCCTGCGTTGACCGTCAGGATCGCCAGGTCAGTACGGCCAGGTCCAGCCGCTGATCTCGGGATCGTCCTCGCCGTGCGCCCGCGTCCAGGACCGGGCCTTCAGGCGGCGCATCTCGAGCTCCTGGCGAAGCCCGGCGTTGCGTGCTCCCAGGCCCGGGACCCGGTCGATCACGTCGATCGCCAGGTGGTACCGGTCGAGGTCGTTCAGCATGACCATGTCGAACGGCGTGGTCGTGGTGCCCTCCTCCTTGTAGCCGCGGACGTGGAGGTTCCTGTGGTTCGTCCGCCGGTAGGCGAGGCGGTGGATCAGCCAGGGGTAGCCGTGGTACGCGAAGACGATGGGCTTGTCCTTCGTGAAGATCGAGTCGAACTCGGAGTCGGGGAGGCCGTGCGGGTGCTCGGTGTCCGGCTGGAGGCGCATCAGGTCGACGACGTTCACCACCCGCACCTTCAGGTCCGGCAGCTGCTCCCGGAGGATGGCCGCCGCCGCGAGCGTCTCGAGCGTGGGGATGTCCCCGGCTGCGGCGAGCACGACGTCAGGCTCGCCGCCCTCGTCGTTCGAGGCCCACTGCCAGATGCCCAGCCCGCGCGTGCAGTGGATGATCGCGTCGTCCATCGACAGGTAGTCGAGCGCGGGCTGCTTGCCGGCGACGATCACGTTGACGTAGCTGCGGCTCCGCAGGCAGTGGTCGGCGACGGAGAGGAGCGTGTTCGCGTCCGGCGGCAGGTACACCCGGATCACCTCGGCCTTCTTGTTCACGACGTGGTCGATGAAGCCGGGGTCCTGGTGCGAGAAGCCGTTGTGGTCCTGGCGCCAGACGTGCGAGCTGAGGAGGTAGTTCAGCGAGGCGATCGGGCGCCGCCAGGGGATGTCGTCCGTCACCTTCAGCCACTTCGCGTGCTGGTTGAACATCGAGTCGACGATGTGGATGAAGGCCTCGTAGCAGTTGAAGAGGCCGTGCCTGCCGGTCAGGAGGTAGCCCTCGAGCCAGCCCTGGCAGAGGTGCTCGGACAGCACTTCCATGACGCGGCCCTCCGGGGCGAGGCCGTCGTCGGTCGGCAGGATCTCCGCATTCCAGACGCGGTCGGTGACGCCGAAGACGTCGCCGAGCCGGTTCGAGGCGGTCTCGTCGGGACCGACGATGCGGAAGTTGTCGGGGTTCCGCGCGATGACGTCGCGGAGGAACGTGCCGAGCACGCGGGTCGCCTCGCTCGTCCCCGTCCCCGGCTTTCCGACCTCGACGGCGTAGTCGCGGAAGTCCGGCAGCGCGAGGTCCCGGAGCAGCTCGCCGCCGTTCGCATGCGGGTTGGCGCTCATTCGCCTCGTGCCTCTCGGCGGCAGCTCCGCGAGGTCGGGGCGCAGCCGTCCCCCGTCGTCGAAGAGCTCCTCGGGCCGGTAGCTGCGCAGCCAGTCCTCGAGGAGCGCCAGGTGCGCCGGGTTGTCGCGAACGTCGGTCATCGGCACCTGGTGCGAGCGCCAGCTCCCCTCCGTCGGAAGCCCGTCGACCTCCTTCGGGCCCGTCCACCCCTTCGGCGTCCTGAGCACGATCATCGGCCAGGAGGGACGGCGCGTCTCGCCGTCGTCGCGCGCCGCACGCTGGATCTCGCGGATGCGGTCGAGCGCCCGGTCGAGCGCGGCGGCGAACGCCTGGTGAACCTCCTCGGGGTCGTCGCCATCGACGAGCAGCGGCTCCCAGCCGTAGCCTCGGAGGAGCGCGACGAGCTCGTCCTCGGGGATCCGGGCGAGCACGGTCGGGTTCGCGATCTTGTAGCCGTTCAGGTGAAGGATCGGCAGGACGGCGCCGTCCGTGCGCGCGTTCAGGAACTTGTTCGAGTGCCAGCTCGCGGCGAGCGGGCCGGTCTCCGCCTCGCCGTCGCCGACGACGCAGGCAACGACGAGGTCCGGATTGTCGAACGCCGCGCCGAACGCGTGGACGAGCGCGTAGCCGAGCTCGCCGCCCTCGTGGATCGAGCCAGGCACCTCGGGCGCCACGTGGCTCGGGATCCCGCCGGGGAACGAGAACTGACGGAAGAGCCTCTGTAACCCGGCCTCGTCCTGCGAGACGTCCGGGTAGCGCTCGCTGTAGGTCCCCTCCAGGTAGGCGTTCGCGACGAGGGCCGGCCCGCCGTGGCCGGGACCCGTGACGTAGATCGCATCCAGGTCGCGCGCGCGGATCGCGCGGTTGAGGTGGACGTAGATCAGGTTGAGGCCGGGCGTCGTCCCGAAGTGGCCGAGCAGCCGCGGCTTGACGTGCTCGGGCTCGAGCGGCTTGCGGAGGAGCGGGTTCTCGAGCAGGTAGACCTGGGCGACCGAGAGGTAGTTCGCGGCCCGCCAGTAGGCGTCGATCAGCCGGAGCTCCTCCGCCGTCAGCGGCTGCGTGGTCGTCTCGCTCGTTGCCGTCACGTCACTCCGGCTCGTACGGCCGACTGCTCCTTCTGCTCGGTCTGGACGCGGACCGGGATGAGCATGATAGGGAGCGGCGAGTGCTCGAGCGCCGCCCTGATGACGGGCGCCCGGCCCGGCTCGAGGTCCGGGCTCCACCCGAGGGCGATCAGGTCGCATTCCAGCTCGTCGGCGACGCGGGGCACGAGCTCCTCGCGCCGGCCCTCGCGGACCTCCAGCCGGACCTGTCCGATCCCGGAGGGGCAGTAGCGGCGCAGGAACGCCTCCTCGTCCTCGACCTCGTCCCGGCCCACGTGCAGCGCGACCACCTCGATGCTCGCGTCGCCGGCGAGGCCGATCACGGAGCGCGGCGTGAGCGCCGTCGACACCGGCC
>DASTWB010000099.1:0-2834 GCA_035758725.1 Gaiellaceae bacterium | reverse complement strand
GTTCGCCGCCTGGTCGCTGGCCCGGCTGCTCGGGACGATCCCGATCACGCCCGGAGGGGTCGGCGTCGTCGAGCTCAGCCTGACGGGAGCGCTCGTCGGCTTCGGCGGCAACAACGCCGGCGTCGTCGCCGCCGTGCTCGTCTACCGCTTCCTGACGATGGTGCCCACGATCGTGCTCGGCCTCGCAGCCACCTCGATCCTGAACCGCGAGGCACGCAGCGGAAGGGTCACCGCGTGAGCGAGGCGCTCGTGCCCGCGGTTGGGATCGCGATCAGCCCGGTCCCGATCGCGGTGCTGACGATGATCCTGAGCGGGCGGCAGGCCCGGACGCTCGGCTCGTCCTTCGCGCTCGGCTGGGCGGCCGGGGTGACAGGCTCCACGGTCGCGCTCGTGGCGCTCGTCGGTGCCACCGCGGACGAGTCGCCACTCTGGATCACGGTCCCCGAGCTCGTCCTCGGCCTGGCCTTTCTCGGCCTCGCGGCCTGGATCTGGCGCGGGCGCGACCGCGAACGGCCGGCGCAGGCGCCGCGCTGGCTCGTCGCCATCGACGACCTGACGCCGGGGCGGTCGGCCGGTCTGGGACTCGCGCTCGCCGCCGCGAATCCCAAGAACCTCGGCCTCGTCCTGGCCGCCGCGATTGCGCTCGCCGAGGCCAACCCGACCTCCGGGGGAACTGCCGCGGCCGCCACGCTCTTCGTGATGATCGGGACCGCAGGCGTCGCAGTCCCGCTCGCGCTCACGCTCGCTGCCCCGGGCCGGTCGCACGTCGTGCTCGCGAGCTTCCGTGGCTGGCTCGTCCGGTACGACGCCGTCGTGCTGACCGTCGTCGGGGCCGCGATCGGCGCGAAGCTCCTCTACGACGGCCTCACCACGCTCTGAGCGCCCGAATCACCCGGATCGCATGATGCTCGCCGAGCCCGGCCCGGCGAGGCTAGAAGCCCAAATGGAAGGAGAAACTCGATGAGTGTGTTCGCTGCTGACTACCCCTTCTTGGACGTCCTCTGGACGATGCTCATCTTCTTCGCGTGGGTGATGTGGTTCTGGCTCCTGATCGTCATCATCGGCGATCTCTTCCGCCGGCGAGACATCGGAGGTGGCAAGAAGACGGTGTGGCTCATCTTCCTGCTCTTCCTGCCGTTCCTCGGAGTGTTCGCCTACGTGATCGCCAACAGCCACAGCATGGCGGAGCGCAACGAGGCACGCGCGCAGGCGCAGAAGGCGGAGTTCGACCAGTACGTCCGAACGGTCTCCGAGAGCGGCGGCGCCGCAGCCGAGATCGACAAGGCGAAGCAGCTCCTCGACTCCGGTGCGATCTCGCAGACGGAGTACGACGCGCTGAAGGCCAAGGCACTCGGCTGATGACGCCGTGGCCGGGGAGGAGAGAGACATGACCGAGCTCGGACCGGTCGACTACATGATCGTTGCGTTCCCGGGCAACGAGTTCCGGGGCGAGGTCGCCCCGGCCCTCGCCGACCTCGTCGAGAAGGGCACGATCCGGATCATCGACCTCGCGTTCGTGACGAAGAACGCCGACGGCGACATCGGTGCGTTCGAGCTGACCGACATCGACCCCGAGGTGAGGCAGGGGTTCGAGAACCTCGGCGTCGAGGTCAACGGGCTCTTCAACGAGGACGACCTGAAGGCCGCAGCCGAGGAGCTCGAGCCGAACATGTCCGCCGCGCTGCTCGTCTGGGAGAACCTCTGGGCACGCGAGGTCGCGCAGGCGCTGCGCGACGCGGGCGGCGTGCTGCTCGACTTCGAGCGGCTCCCCCACGAGGTCGTCCAAGCGGCCCGCGACGCGGCGTTGACGGCCGCCTGAGAGGAGGAGAGACGATGCCATTGGTACGCAGAGGCCCCGGCCTGGTCGGCGCCGCCGCTCGCACCGCCGTCGTGGCGGGCACCGCAACCGCAGTCTCGGGCCGTGTCGCGCGCCGGCAACAGCAGCGGTACGCCGAAGAAGAGCCGCAGGCCTACGAGGCTGCGCCGGTCCAGGCACCGGTGCAGCAGCCGGCCGCAGACGAGGGCGGCTATGCCGCCGAGATCGAGAAGCTCGCCCACCTGAAGAACGAGGGCATCCTCACCGAGGACGAGTTCGAGGCGAAGAAGAAGAAGCTCCTCGGGATCTAGTCCGACTACACGGAAACGCTCACCGGGGACGTCGCGATCCACGCGGCGGCCCCGGCGAACACCAGGCAGCCGGCAACGAGCATGGTCTTCCGCGCCGTCGGCGCGGCGAGCTTCGTGCTCATGCCGGCGAAGAAGAGGCTCATGGCGAAGAGGACGACGCCCAGGACGTAGTTCGTCGAGCGCTGGATGTCGCTACGAGCCTGCGCGGCCGATGCCTCCGCCCTGGCGTCGAGCCTGGCGGCCTCGGCGGTGGCGGCGAGCCGGTACTCGCTCATTGCGAACGGGGTCAGGGGAGCGTCGGGGTTCCGCAGGGGCCTGGTCGCGAGCCAGGCCGAGACGGCGGGCTTGAACTCTGCGCGGAAGCGCTTGAAGTAGAAGTCCGCGAGCCTGCCCTCCCGACGGGCGTACGCGTCGACCCACTGCGAGAAGGTGGCGATGTCGACCTGCGTCTGCGCGTTCGCGAGATCCGAGGCACGGACCGCCTCGATCCGCGCCTTGTTCGTCGCGGCCGCCGCCTTCGCCTGCTCGCCGTTCCAGCGGGCCGCCTGGTAGCTGCTCCAGGCGGTCGCGAGCGCCGCAACCGCGAGGAGCACGGTGGCGGCGGTCTCGAGACGGTCTCGTCTAGCGCTCACGAGCGCGCGTTGCCGGCTGCATCGCACGGCACGTCTACGCGCAGTCCGACGCCGCGGACCGACTCGTCGACGATC
>DASTWB010000045.1:0-5291 GCA_035758725.1 Gaiellaceae bacterium | reverse complement strand
GACGAGCGTCTTCAGCGCCCGAAGCCGCTGGCGGGGATGCGCGGTGCCGGGCTCGGTCTTCCGCCAGACCTCCTCGTCGATCGTCGGAATCGAGAACGTGATCCCGACCTTGGCGCGTCTCGCCGCCTCGGCGAGGACGTCGACGTCGCGGACGATCATCGGGCCGCGGGTGATGAGCTGGAACGGATTCGAGAACTGGGCGAGCGCCTCGAGGCAGCCGCGGGTGAGCCTGTAGCGCCCCTCGGCGGGCTGGTACGGATCGGTCGCCGCCCCGATCGCGACCGTCTCGCCCTCCCAGGACGGCCTCGCGAGCTCCGCGCGGAGGACCTCGGCGACGTTCGTCTTCACCCGGATCGACGTGCCGTACCGGTCGTCGAAGGGCCGGTCCGCGCGTCGCTCGAACGCGCGGACGTAGCAGAACGTGCAGCGGTGGACACAGCCCATGTACGGGTTCAGGGACCAGGAGAACGCCATCCCCTTCACCCGGTTCAACGCGCTACGACAGGGCTCTTCCCGGTACTCCACGCCCATCGCGGGAGTGTAGAACATGTGTTCGCATTCCCGCGGTGCCCGTCCGATACGCTCCTATACTTCGAGGACTTCCTTGGACGACGACCGACCTCCTAGTACTCACGCCCGGGGCCGGGCGTGAGCGACCTCCTCCGAATCATCGTCGTTCTCCTGCTCGTGCTGGGGAACGCGATCTTCGTCGCCGCCGAGTACGCGCTCGTGACAGCGCGGCGCACCCGCCTGCAGGAGCTCGAGGAGCAGGGACGCGTCGGCGCCCGGCACGCCCTCGCCCTCATGGACAACCCCGTGCGGTTCATCAGCACGGTCCAGGTGGGGATCACGGTCGCCGGCATCGCGATGGGCGCCATCGGACAGCCGCTCGTGCAGGACTGGCTCACCTTCGTGCAGTCGGACACCGTCGCGTTCCTGATCGCGTTCTTCTTCCTCACCTTCCTGAGCGTCTCGCTCGGCGAGCTCGTGCCGAAGGCGATCGCGCTTCAGCGCGCGGAGCGGCTCGCGATCGCCCTCGCCTGGCCGATCGACCTCCTGGGTCGCATCACCCACCCGCTCGTCTGGCTGCTGCAGACGTCGGCGAACTTCGTCGTCCGGCTGTTCGGCATCCAGCCTGCGCCGGCGGGCATGGTCGTCCACACGCGCGAGGACGTGCGCGCCTTCGTCGCGGAGGCCGGCCAGACCGGCGCGGTCGAGGGCGTGGAGCAGGAGGTGCTCTACCGCGCCTTCCGCTTCGCCGAGAAGGAGGCGCACGACGTGATGGTCCACCGCCCGGAGGTCGTCGCCATCTCGGTGGACCTCCCGCCGCGTGAGTGCCTCGCCGCCGTCGTCAACTCGCCGTACACGCGCTATCCGGCGTACGAGGAGTCGCTCGACCACATCGTCGGGATCCTCCATGTCCGCGACCTTTTCTCGGCGCTCTACGAGAAGGGCATCGACAACGTCGTGATCAAGGAGCTGCTGCGGAACCCCTACTTCGTGCCTGAGACGAAGGATCTGGCCGCGCTCCTGACGGAGTTCCGCCAGCAGAACCAGCACATGGCGATCATCGTCGACGAGTACGGCTCGATGCAGGGGATCGTCACGCTCGAGGACCTGCTCGAGGAGATCGTCGGCGAGATCGAGGACGAGTACGACCTGCCGGACGAGTCGCTCGAGCGCCTCGACGACCGCCGGATCCGCGTCCACGGGACGTTTCCGATCGACGACTTCAACGAGCAGTTCGGCGTCGAGATGCCGGACGTCGACTACCACACACTCGCCGGGTTCGTCTTCGGGCAGCTCGGCCGTGCGCCGACGCCGGGCGACGAGGTGGACTGGAACGGCCTGCGCTTCAAGGTGATCGAAGTCGAGGGGACACGGATCGAGAAGCTCGAGATCGAGTTCCTCGCGGAGGAGGAGGTCGCGGCCGCCTCCGCGGAGTCGGCCTGACCTCGGTGCGCGGCTTCGCCGGCGCCGAGGCGCCCGCCTGGCCGCGTCTCCCGGGTTCGCCGCGGCCGGAGCGGCTGGCGCTCGGGCTCGAGACGCTCGACGGCGTGGGGCCCACGGTCAAGAAGCGCCTCGCCGCGCTGGGCCTGCGGACGATCCGCGACGCCCTCGAGTACCGGCCGCGGCGCTACGAGCCCGCCGCGCCCGAGCTCGCGATCGCCGACCTCTTCGGCGAGGACGAGGCCGCGATCGCCGGCGAGGTGCTGAGCGTGCGCGTCCAGCGGGCGCGCCGTCTCCAGCTCGTGAAGGCCCGGGTGGCGGACGAGTCCGGGGAGATCACCGCCGTCTGGTTCAACCAGGCGTGGCTGAAGGACCGACTGCGGCCCGGCACGCGCGTGCGCCTGCGGGGGAACCTGAAGGGGAGCGAGTTCACCGTGCGCTCCTACGACCTGAACGGCGTGGCCGCGACCGCCGACTTCGCGCCGGTCTATCCGGCGAGCGAGGAGATCACGGTCAAGAAGCTCCGCGAGGTCGTCGGGAAGGCGCTGGCCTACGCCGGCGACGTGGTCGATCCGCTGCCGGCCGGCGTCAAGGCGCGCGAGGCGCTCCCCGGTCGCCGGGACGCCCTCGTCGCGCTGCACCGGCCTGCGAGCGAGGAGCAGGGCGAGCAGGCTCGCAGGCGGCTCGCGTTCGACGAGCTGCTCGCGCTGCAGGTTGGGCTCGCGCGGCGGCGCGAGGGGCGTGACGAGGAGCGGGCGCCCGCCCTCGGCGGGCCGGGCGAGCTCGTCGGGCGCTACCGCGACGTCCTTCCGTTCGAGCTGACGCCGAGCCAGGAGAGCGCGATCCGCGAGATCGACTCCGATCTCGCCGGCGAGCGGCCGATGGAGCGGCTGCTCCAGGGGGACGTCGGCTCGGGGAAGACGGTGGTTGCGCTCTACGCGCTCCTTCGGGCCGTCGAGGCGGGCAAGCGCGGTGCCCTGATGGCGCCGACGGAAACCCTCGCCGAGCAGCACTTCCTCACGGTCGAGCCGATCTGCGCGCAGCTGGGTGTCCCCGTCGCGCTGCTGACGCGCTCGGTCAAGCACGACGTGGGCGCGGCGCAGGTCGTGGTCGGGACGCATGCGTTGATCCAGGAAGGGGTGGATCTCGGGGACCTCGGCGTCGCCGTCGTGGACGAGCAGCACCGCTTTGGCGTCGAGCAGCGGGCGGCGCTGACGACGGGGCGCCGACCCCACGTCCTGCACATGACCGCCACGCCGATCCCGCGGACGCTCGCGCTCACCGTGTACGGCGACCTCTCGGTGACGGAGATCGCGAAGCCGCCGGCGAACCGCAAGCCGATCGAGACGGCGTGGGTGACCGAGGAGCGGTCGAGCGCGGCGTACCAGCGGCTCCGGAAGCATCTCGACGCCGGGCGCCAGGCGTACGTCGTCTGCCCGCTGATCGAGGAGTCCGAGACGAGCCTGGCGCGCGCCGCCGAGCGCGAGGCCGAGCGGCTCCGGAAGGGCGAGCTGCGCGGCTACCGCGTCGGGCTCCTGCACGGGCGCCTCCGGCCGGACGAGCGGCGGCGGCTGATGGCGGAGTTCAAGGCCGGCGAGCTCGACGTCCTCGTCGCGACGACGGTGATCGAGGTCGGCGTCGACGTTCCGAACGCGACGATCATGATCGTCCAGGAGGCGGACCGGTTCGGACTCGCACAGCTCCACCAGCTCCGCGGCCGGGTGGGACGCGGCGCAGAGCAGTCGTACTGCCTGCTGATCTCGCGGGCGAAGGAGGAGCTGACCGACGCGGCGCAGGCCCGGCTCGAGGCGCTGGTGCGGACGACGGACGGCTTCGAGCTCGCGGAGGTGGACCTGGAGCTGCGGGGGGAAGGGCAGCTCCTCGGCACCCGCCAGGCCGGCCTGTCGGAGTTTCGCTTCACCCGCCTCCGCGCCGACCGCGACCTGCTCGAGCAGGCACGCGAGGTCGCGGAGGAGCTCGTCGACTACGAGGGCCCGCTGAACGACGAGGTCGACCGCCTCTTCGCCGACCGCGAGCCGACCGCGTGAGGATCATCGCCGGGGAGAAGCGCGGCGCGAAGATCGTCGCGCCGAAGGGGCACGACACCCGTCCGACGGGCGACCGCGTCCGCGAGGCGGCGTTCAACCTGATCGGCCCGGTGGACGGGGCCTCCGTGCTCGACCTCTTCGCCGGCTCCGGCGCCTACGGCCTCGAGGCGCTGTCGCGCGGCGCGGCGCGCGCCGTGTTCGCCGAGGCCGACGAGGCCGCGCACAACGCGATCCGCCACAACGTCCAGAAGCTGCGCCTGAAGGGCGCGACGATCCTCCGGAAGGACGCGATCCAGGTACTCGCCGAGGAGGCCGCGGCGGGCAGGCGTTACGATCTCGTGCTGCTCGATCCGCCCTACCGGATGTACTCCTCGCTGCAAGACCGCATCGCGCTCTACCTGCCTCCCGTGCTCGCGCAGGACGGTCTCGCCGTCGTCGAGACGCATGCAAAGGAGGAGCCGGAGCTCCCGCTGGAGAAGCGGACGAGCCGGAAGTACGGCTCCGCGCGGCTCACCCTGTTCGAACATTGATCACCGCCATCTACCCCGGCACGTACGACCCGGTCACGAACGGCCACGTCGACGTGATCCGGCGGGCGGCCGGGATCTTCGACCGCGTCGTCGTCGGCGTCGTGGGACAGCCGGCGCACAAGCAGCCGATGTTCCAGGTCGACGAGCGCGTCGAGTTCCTGCGCGCCGCGCTGGCCGACCTCCCGAACGTCGAGGTCGACGTCTTCAAGGAGCTCGTCGTCGACTTCGCCCGGCGCTGGGACGCGAAGGTGATCGTCAAGGGGCTTCGCGTGATCTCGGATTTCGAGTGGGAGTTCCAGATGAACCAGCTGAACCGGACGCTCGCGCCGGACATCGAGACGGTCTACGTGATGGCGAGCCCCGAGGTGAGCTTCGTGTCCTCCAGCGGGGTGAAGGAGATCGCCGCGTACGGCGGCGACGTGGACGCGCTCGTCCCCGAGGCAGTGGCGCGGCGCCTCCGTGAGCTGTACGGCGACGGCCGGCCGGGCGCTCCCGTCAGCCCCTCCGAGTAACATTCCGGCGTATGGACGTCCTCGTTCTCATCGACAAGCTCGACGACCTCGTGCACAACGCCAAGGCGGTGCCGCTAACCGACCAGGTCCGGATCGACCGCGAGGAGATCTACGAGATCCTCGACCAGATGCGGGCGACGATCCCGGAAGAGATCAAGCAGGCCCGGTGGATCGTCAAGGAGCGGCAGGAGATGCTCGCCGAGGCCAAGCGCGAATGCGACCGGATCCTGGGCGAGGCCAGGGAGCAGGCG
>DASTWB010000237.1:0-12462 GCA_035758725.1 Gaiellaceae bacterium | reverse complement strand
CCGCTCTCGATGCTCTTCGCGGCGACCTATCCGGAGCGGACGACGTCGCTCGTGCTGTACGGGACGTACGCGAAGCGCCGCGATCCCGACGAGGACTATCCGTGGTGCGCGTCGTGGGAGGAACGGCAGGCGTATGCCGACGCGGTGGAGCGTGAGTGGGGATCCGAGGCGGACCTCGGGACGATGGCGCCGACTGCAGGCCCTGCCGAGGTCGAGTGGTGGCGGAGCCGGGCGAGGGCCGCTGCGAGCCCGGGTGCGGCAAGGGCGTTGATCCTGATGAACAGCAACATCGACGTGAGAGGCGTCCTCACCGCCATCCACGTCCCGACGCTCGTCCTCCACCGAACGGGCGACCGCGACTCCCGGCCGGAGGAGGGCCGCTACATCGCGGAGCGGATCCCCGGCGCCCGCTTCCTCGAGCTCGAGGGCGAGAATCATGCGCCGTGGATCGAGCCCGACCAGATCCTCGACGAGGTCGAGGAGTTCCTGACGGGCGTCCGCCGCGGTCCGGAGGTGAGCCGCGTGCTCGCGACCGTCCTCTTCACCGACATCGTCGGCTCGACGAGCCGGGCCGTGGAGCTCGGCGACCGGAGGTGGCGAAGTCTCCTCGAGCAGCATCACGCGACCGTGCGCCGTGAGCTACGGCGGTTTCGCGGGAACGAGGTCGACACGGCGGGCGACGGCTTCCTCGCGACGTTCGACGGGCCTGCGCGGGCGGTTCGCTGCGCCCAGGCGATCCGTACTGCTCTGCGCCCGCTGGGAATCGAGATCTCAGCCGGATTGCATGCCGGGGAGATCGAGGTCGCGGCGGACGGCCCGATCGCCGGAGTGGCCGTTCACATCGGCGCCCGGGTAGCAGAGCAGGCAGTGCCGGGCGAGGTGCTGGTGTCAGGCACGGTCAAGGACCTTGTCGCCGGGTCGGGACTGGCCTTCGAGCCACGCGGTACCCACGAGCTCAAGGGCGTGCCGGGCGAATGGCGTCTCTACTCTGTGTCCGGTGCCTGACGCCCTCATCATCGACGCCGTTCGCAGCCCGATCGGGAGGCGGAACGGCGCCCTCTCTTCGATTCGCGGCGACGAGCTCGCCGTCCAGGTCCTGAACGGGCTCCTGGAGAGGAGCTCTCACGATCCAGGTGATATCGAGGACTTCCAGCTCTGGTGTGTCACGCAGATCGGAGAGCAGGGCTGGAACATCGGCCGGATGGTGCCGCTCGTCGCCGGCTGGCCGGAGACCGTCTGCGGGACGACGGTCGACCGCCAGTGCGGCTCCTCCATGCAGACGAACTTCAACGCGGCCGCCGCGATCTGGTCCGGGCAGCTCGACGTCGTCGTGTCGGCGGGCGTCGAGATGATGTCGCGCGTGCCGATGGGGTCGAACGGCGGCGACCTCTCCGACAAGCTCCTCGACCGCTGGGAGATCGTCCCGCAGGGGATCTCCGCAGAGGTCATCGCCGAGGAGTGGGGCTTCTCTCGCGAGGAGCTCGACGCCTACTCGCTCGAGTCGCACCGCCGGGCGATCGAGGCGATCGACGAGGGGCGCTTCGAGCGGGAGATCGTCCCGGTCGAGGTGAACAACCCGCACACGGGGGTCCTCGTCGCCGTGGACGAGACGCCGCGGCGCGACACCTCGGCCGAGAAGCTCGCGGAGCTTGCGCCCGCCTTCCTTCCGGATGGAAAGGTGACGGCCGGGAACTCGAGCCAGATCTGCGACGGCGCGGCCGGTGTCCTGGTCGCCTCGGAGGCGGCGGCGGGGCGCCTCGGCCTGGAGCCGCGCGCCCGCTTCGTCTCCTTCGGCCTCTCGGGCGTCGACCCGCACCGGATGCTCCACGGGAATCCCGAGGCCTGTGCGAAGGCGCTCTCGCGGGCCGGTCTGACCTGGGACGACGTCGCAGTGATCGAGGTCAGCGAGGCCTTCGCCTCCGTCGTCCTCCAGTTCCTGCGCGATGCGGGGCTCGAGGACCGGCGCGCGGACGTGAACCCGAACGGCGGGGGGATCTCGCTCGGCCATCCGCTGGGCGCGACCGGGGCCCGTGTGACGGCGACGCTCCTCGGCGAGCTCGAGCGGCGGGACGAGCGCTACGGCGTGGCGAGCATGTGCATCGGGTTCGGCCAGGCGATCGCCGCCGTGGTCGAGCGCCTCTGACGCGCTGGCTGCTCGTCCGCGGCCGCGGAGACCGGCCGCTCGACGCGGTCGTCAGAAGCGCCGAGATCCGCGCGCACTCCTCCTCCAAGCGGCCGTCGGTGGAGCCGGGCGAGCTCGCCGTCCTCTACGCGGCGGTCTGGCAGGCGGTGTTCGGCGTGGTGGAGATCGCGGGTGTCCCGGAGCACGACCCCTCGAGGGAACGGTGGTCGTGGCGGTTCCCGATCCGGCCGCTCGCCGTCGTCGCCGACCTGCACGACGCGCCTGCGGTCGAGGAGGCCGGCATCTTCCCGCAGAGCCTCTGGCGGCATTCGCACATCCGGCTGACCGACGAGCAGTTCGACGCCGCCTGCCGGCTGATCGAGGCGGCGGCGCAAGGACGCGCCGCTCGCAACCCCCAGACCGCCTAGGTTGCGAGCAGCGCGGGCCGCTCTCCTCGCGCCAGTTGGGTGATGGCGCCGACGAGGGCGAGGGTCAGGAGCCCCACGAGCGCCAGTGCCAAGAGAATCCGTCTCCGCCTCATTCGTTCCAAGACGTGTCACGACGCCGTCTTCTTCCATAGAGTCCGCCGCCGATGGAGATTCGTCGGGTAGGGGTCGTCGGTCTGGGGACGATGGGCGCCGGGATCGCCCAGGTCGCGCTCCAGGCCGGCAGCGAGGTCGTCGGCCGCGAGGTCACCGAGGAGCTCGGCGCCGCGGCGCGCTCGAAGATCGACCACTTCCTGACGCGCGCGGTCGAGAAGGACCGCATGTCGGGTGACGACAGGGACGCCGCGATGTCGCGCTTCACGACCACGACCGACGTCGCCGACCTCGCCGACTCGGATCTCGTGATCGAGGCGATCGTCGAGGAGCTGCCGGCGAAGCGCGAGCTCTTCGAGGAGCTCGACCGGATCACGCGTCCCGAAGCGATCCTCGCGACCAACACCTCGGCGCTCTCGGTCTCGCAGATCGCGGAGGCGACCGAACGGCCGGAGCGCGTGATCGGCATGCATTTCTTCAATCCCGCGCCGCTCCTCCCGCTCGTCGAGATCGTCCGGGCGGAGCGAAGCTCCGACGAGGCGGTCGACGCCGCCTACGCGTGGGCCGAGCGCGCGGGCAAGCAGCCCGTTCGCTGCAACGACACGCCGGGATTCATCGTCAACCGGGTCCTGATCCCGCTGCTGAACGACTGCGTCCGCGTGCTCGACGAGGCCGGCGTGACGCCCGAGGACCTCGACAAGGCGATGACGAACGGGGCCGGCTGGCCGATGGGCCCGTGCGAGCTCGTGGACCTCGTCGGCATCGACATCCACAACCACGCGTCGGAGGCGCTCCACGCCGCGCTCGGCGAGGACCGGATGGCGCCGCCCGAGCGGCTGCTCCAGATGCAGCGGGAGGGCAAGCTCGGCCGCAAGAGCGGCGAGGGCTTCTTCAGGTACTAGCGTCCCGAAGCGGCACCCGCAGCTTGCGGGCGACGAACGGGATGCTCGAGCCCTGCACGATCACGGAGAACGCGACGACCACGAAGACGATGTCGTAGACGCGCTGAGACTCCTCCACGGCGGCGACGAGCGCGAACGCGGCAAGCAGGATCGGAACGGCGCCCCTCAGCCCGCTCCAGATCACGAAGAGCTTCTCGTTGCGCGGCATCCGGATCGGCGCGAGCAACGGACCGACCGCCAGCGGACGGGCGACGAGGGCGAGGATGACCGCGAGGCCGAGGCCCTCGAGGAAGCGCGTGCTCGTGACCACGTCCGTCAGGTCGATCGTCAGGCCGAGCGCGACGAAGACGACCACCTCCGCCAGGCTCGCCAGCGCGGTGTGGAACCCCTCGATCTCGTCCCGCAGCGGGACGTCCGCGTCCCCGAGGGCGATCCCGGCGACGAAGACGGCGAGGAAGCCCGACCCGTGCGCCACGGACGCGACGCCGTAGATCACGCCCGCGGCGGCGAGCGTCCGGATCGGGTACAGCCCGGGGCTCGGCAGCGAGATCCGCAGCAGCGGGCGCATCGCGACGGCGCCGAGCAGCCCGATCGCGAGCCCTACGGCCATCTCGACGGAGAACTCCTCGACGACGACCCAGAACGAGGCGTCGTCGTGTGTCGCGAGCTCGATCATCCCGATCATCAGCGCGATGCCGACGGGGTCGTTCACGCCGGACTCGCCCTCGAGGATCGTGCCGGCCCGGCCGCGGATCTCCTTGCTCCCGAGGACCGAGAACATCACCGCCGGGTCGGTCGGCGCGAGCGCGGCGCCGAGGAGGCCGGCCGTGATCCACTCGAACCCGAAGAGGGCGTGGGCGACCACCGCGATGATTCCCGCCGTCGCGAACGTCCCGAAGACGCCGACCGAGAAGATCGGCACGGCCGCGACGCGGAAGCGCCGCCAGCCGACGAGCGTCCCGCCGTTGAAGAGGATCACGATCAGCGCGACCACGGCGATCCGCTCGACCTCGAGGATCGTGACCCGTTCCGAGAGCTCGGGGAAGACGTCGGATGCGACCGCGGCGAGGACGAGGAAGAGCGCGGGCTCGGGCACGGGGACGCGCTCGCTCACCTTGCTGGCGAGCAGCGCCAGCAGGAGGCCGCCCGCAACGACGAGCACGATCGTCCCGAAAACGGTCAGCTCGTCCACGAAGCGAGCCTAAATGCGGGTGGCGATAACCGTTTCCTTACAGATCGCTAGGAAAGGTCACACTCGGGCTGGCGATACTGAGGCCGTGGGTCTTGCCCGTCTCATCCTGCTCACGGCCGGTGCCGTTCTCGCGCTGGCGATCGTCGGCGTCGCGGCGGCCGAGCGGCCTGGTCCAGTGGAGGACGGTACGCTGTCGGTGCGCGACGGGCGCGCGACGATCCAGCTGCGGATCAACGGCGGCCTGATCGGGCGCTTCGCGAGCGGCAGGCTGACGGTGACCGAGCCGGCCCGGGGAAACCCAACCGTGATCGTCCGCGGCGCGGAGAGGACGAGGGCCCTGAACCGGCGGACGACCGTCTACTCCGGCAAGAACCTCAGGTTCCGGATCGCGGACGACAGCAGGCTCGTCGTGAGGATCCACGCCTCGAAGATCAACTTCTCCGCGGTCGGGCGCGGCGACGGCTGGCTCGACGGCTGGGGCGACCCCGAGGCGGGCGTCTACTTCGACGGCTCGTTCTCGCTCAACGGCGAGGCCTACAAGTCGATTCCCGACGTGCGCGAGCCCATCGACCTCGTGGCCGCTCCGACCGGCTAGCGAGCCGCGGGTCTATCCTGAGTAGCGCGATGGCATCGTCCGACGCGCAAACAGTGCTCGTAGTCGAGGACGAGGCGTCGATCGCCTCGTTCGTCGCCATGTACCTGCGGAACGCCGGGTACGAGGTGAAGGTCGCTCCGACCGGCCGCGATGCGCTCACGCTCGCCGAGTCGCAGTCGCCCTCGCTGATCGTCCTCGACCTCATGCTGCCCGACATCGACGGGATCGAGGTCTGCCGCCGCCTGCGGCACACCTCGGACGTCCCGATCCTCATGCTCACCGCCCGCGACGAGGACGTGGACAAGATCGTTGGCCTCGAGGTCGGCGCCGACGACTACCTCACGAAGCCGTTCAACCCGCGCGAGCTCGTCGCACGCGTGAAGTCGATCCTCCGCCGCTCGACGCCGGAACGGAAGCAGGCGCAGACGACGCAGATCCGGCACGGACAGCTGCTCGTGGACTCGGGCCGCCGGGAGGTGCAGGTCGACGGCAACGACGTGCAGCTCGCGCCGAAGGAGTTCGACCTCCTGTGGGAGCTGCTCGACCACAACGGGCTCGTCCTCACTCGCGACCAGCTGCTCGAGCGCGTCTGGGGCTACACGTTCGCCGGGGACACCAGGACCGTGGACGTCCACATCCGGCAGCTGCGGCGGAAGCTCGGCGACGCGTCGCCGATCGTCACCGTGTGGGGCGTCGGGTACAAGGCCGCTCCGGCCAAGGACGCCTCCAAGGACACGGTCACCGCCTGAGCGAATAACCGATGGACATGTTCCGGTCGCTGCGCTTCCGCCTTCCGGCGTTCTTCCTGGCGGGCGCCGTGCTAGCCGGGGTCGTCTCCACGCTCATCGCCCTCGGGCTCTTCCAGGACTACACGCAGGACCGCCTCGTGGCCGAGCTCCGGCGGGAGGCCCGTGGCCTCGCGACGCTCTACGCCGAGCAGGCGATCCGCGCCCAGAACACCGATCGGCCCTACTTCGTCGCTCCGGAGCGGCTCGAGGAGGCGAGCGGCAGCCGGTTGTACTACGTCGGACTCCGGTTCACGTTCCGCGGCTCGACGCGCCTGAAGACACTGCCGCAGAACACGATCGAGTGGAAGGACGGGAAGGTCCGGACGTTCGAGTTCAAGCCGCCGGACGCCAAGCGGACGTTCCTGGCGGTCTCGCACCCCGTCCGGGTCGACCGTCGGGTCTACGGCGCCCTGGTCGTCGCGAAGCCGAAAGCCGAGCTCCGCGAGCGCTGGCAGACGCTGATCGAACGTCTCGCGCTGGCGGGCCTCGTCGGCATCCTCGTCGCCGGCGCGCTCGCCTGGTACCTCTCGCGCCGGATCTCCGAGCCCGTCCAGAAGCTCTCGAAGGCCGCGGACGACATCGCCGCCGGCGTCTACGAGGTCCCGGAGATCAGCGCGCACGGCGAGATCGGACAGCTCGCCGAGCGCTTCCGTGAGATGGCGGCGCGGCTCCGCGAGGCGGAGGAGCTCGAGCGCAACTTCCTGATGACGGTTTCGCACGAGCTGCGCACGCCGCTGACCGCGATCCGCGGCCACGTCGAGGCCCTGCGCGAGGGCGTGGCCCAGGACGAGCAGACGAAGCAGGAGTCCCTGAACGTCATCGCGCAGGAGGCCGGAAGGCTGGAGCGGCTCGTCGGCGACGTCCTCGACCTGGCGAAGCTCGACACGCGCCGCTTCACGCTCCTCCACGAGGAGGTCGACATGGGCCATCTCCTCGAGCGGGCCTACAGCGCGTTCGCCGAGGAGGCCCGGCGGCGCGGGATCGACTACCGCCAGGAGATCTCGGCCCGCCCGGTGATCGTCGCGGACGGCGACCGGGTCCTCCAGATCATCTCGAACCTGCTGTCGAACGCGTTCCGCTGGACCCCCGACGGAGGCCGCGTCGAGCTGCAGCTCGGCGCCGACAACGGCACCGTCTCGGTCGCGGTCGAGGACACGGGCCCGGGGATCACGCCCGACGAGCAGGAGCGGATCTTCCGACCGTTCTGGACGGGCGACGGAACCGGGACCGGTCTCGGGCTCGCGATCGCGCGTGAGCTCGCGGTCGCGCACGGCGGTCGCATCCGGCTGAAGTCCGCGCCGGGCGAGGGGACGCGATTCGAGCTGGTGCTCCCCGCGACGCCGCGGGATGACGGCGGCTGAGCGCGCCGCCGGGGGCGGCTTGCTCGCGGCCATGCGGCCGCGGCAGTGGCCGAAGAACCTGCTCCTCTACGCCGGGATCGTCTTCGCCGCGGAGCTGGACGACCCCGACCGATGGGTGCGGGCGACCGCTGCGTTCGTCGCGTACTGCCTCGCGTCGAGCGCGGCGTACATCTACAACGACGTCCGGGACGCAGACCGCGACCGGCTGGACCCGCTCAAGCGCGATCGACGGATCGCGAGCGGCCGCGTCAGCCCGTTCCGCGCGCTCAACTTCGCCGGCATCCTCGCGACGCTCGCGTTCGCGATCGTCGCGCGGCTGGGCTGGGGCTCGCTCGGCTACATGGCGGCGTTCGTGGGGTTGCAGGCGGCGTACAGCCTGGGGTTGAAGAACCTCCCGCAGGTCGCCGTGGGAACGATCTCGGCGCTCTTGGTCCTCAGGGCGGCGGCCGGCGCGGAAGCCGCGGACGTAGAGGTCTCGCTCTGGCTGATCGTCTGCACGGCGCTGCTGGGACTCCTCCTCGCTCTCGCGAAGCGGCGCGGCGAGCTGGTCGGGGCGGGAGGGCCTAGCCCGTGAGACGCCGTTCCTGGGCGTCTTCGATCCGGTAGACCACGGCGCCGTTCGCCTCTTGGACGGCGGTCTCGATCCTGCCGAGCCGCTCGTCGACGCTCTTCCAGCCGGACGAGATCAGGTCGACGAGGAGCGAGAGATCGTCGACGCGGGCGTGGCGCTCGGCGAGGTTGTCGTTCTCGATCCGCTCGAGCCGCCGGATCGTCTGGCCGGCGAGACCGCGAACCTCGGCGAGCTGGCGGGCGACCGGGAGCGCCTCGGCCCGCATGCCGTCCTGGACCGCCTCGCCGACGGCGGCGGGAAGCGAGGTTTCGAGCCGCGCCGCGAGCACTCCGAGCTCCTCGACCTGCGCCCGCGCCCGCTCGAGCGCCGCCTCGACGTCGCCCGGCTGCGTCCGCGACTGGGCGGCCGCCTCCAGCCGCTCGCGAGCCCGTTCGACGGCTGCGTAGTCCATGGCGGCGAGGGTAGCGTTGCCGCCGGATGGACACCTCGGCGCTGGAGTACGAGCTCCCGCGGGAGCTGATCGCCCAGCGCCCGGCCGAGCGGCGGGACGAGTCGCGGCTCCTCGTCTACGACCGGCAGACCGGCGAGGTGCGGCACCGGCGCTTCTCCGAGCTGCCGGCGGAGCTCGTGCCGGGCGAGGTCGTCGTCGTCAACGAGACGCGCGTGATCCCGGCGCGGCTCCGGCTCGAGCGTCCGGGTGGGGGAGAGGCGGAGGTGCTGCTTCTGGAGCGTGTCGGCCCCGACGGCGTCTGGGAGGGTCTGGCGCGCCCGTCGCGCCGGCTGACGCCGGGGCAGCGGCTCGGGCCGGTCGAGCTCCTGGAGCCGCTCGGGGGAGGCCGCTGGCGGCTGCACCTGGAGGGCGACCCTGCGGGGGAGACGCCGCTTCCGCCCTACATCACCGAGCCCCTGTCGGACCCGGAGCGGTACCAGACCGTCTATGCGACGGAGGAGGGCTCCGCGGCGGCGCCGACGGCCGGCCTGCATTTCACGCCCGAGCTGCTCGCGCGCCTGGACGTCGAGCGGGTGACCCTCCACGTCGGCCTGGACACGTTCCGGCCCGTCGATTCCAACACGATCGAGGAGCACGTCATCCACAGCGAGCGGTACTCGGTCGAGCGCGCCGCGTGGGAGCGGATCCGCGCCGCCGGGCGCGTGCTGGCGGTCGGCACGACGACCGTCCGCGTCCTCGAGACCCTCGCAAGTGACAAGTTGTTACTTGGTGAGGAGGAGGGGTCCCACCCTCCGAACCCGGCGACCTCCCTCCGCTCGCCGAGTCCAAGTAACAAGTTGTTACAAGGACGGACGGGGCTGTTCATCACGCCGGGCTACGAGTTCAGGCGGGTCGACTCGCTGCTCACGAACTTCCACCTGCCGCGGTCGACGCTGCTTGCCCTGGTCATGGCCTTTGCGGGCGTGGAGGAGACGCGGCGGCTGTACGAGCTCGCGATCCGGGAGCGCTACCGCTTCTACTCCTTCGGCGACGCGATGCTGATCCGGTGAGCTTCCGCCTCACCGCCACGGACGGTGCCGCCCGCGCCGGCGTGCTCACGACCGCGCACGGCGAGGTGCCGACGCCCGCGTTCATGCCGGTCGGGACGAAGGCCACCGTGAAGACCCTCCAGCCGGAGGAGGTCAGGGAGGCGGGAGCCTCGATCCTTCTCGGCAACACGTACCACCTGCACTTCCGCCCCGGCGACGAGCTGATCGCGGAGCTCGGCGGGCTCCACCGGTTCATGGGCTGGGACGGCGCGATCCTGACGGATTCCGGCGGCTACCAGGTCTTCTCCCTCCGGGACACGATCCTGGCCGCGGACGACGAGGGCGTGACGTTCCGGTCGGTGTACGACGGGACTCCGGAGCGCTTCACGCCCGAGTCCGTCGCGCGCATTCAGGCGAACCTCGGCTCCGACATCGCCATGTGCCTGGACGTCTGCCCGCCGGCCGGCGTCCCGCGCGACGAGCTCGGAGAGGCCGTCCGCCGCACCACGCACTGGGCGCAGCGCCAGCGCACCGCCGAGCGTGCCGGCGGCCAGCTGGTCTTCGGGATCACGCAGGGCGCCTCGGACCCCGAGCTTCGTCGCCGCTCGATCGAGGAGATCACGGAGCTCGACTTCGACGGGTACGCCCTCGGTGGCCTTTCCGTCGGAGAGCCCCGGGACCTGACCCTCGACGCCGCCGGCTGGGCGGCGCCGCTCTTGCCGGGCGACCGGCCGCGCTACTTCATGGGGATCGGGGACGCCGCCGGCATCCTGGAGGTCGTCGAGCGCGGGATCGACATGTTCGACTGTGTCCTTCCCACCCGCACGGCGCGCACCGGCTCCGCCCTCACGTGGGAGGGACGCCTGAACCTGCGAAACGCCCGCTTCGCCCGCGACGAGCGTCCCCTCGACGAGGACTGTGGCTGTCCCGCCTGCGCCCGCTTCTCCCGCGCCTACATCCGCCACCTGGTGAACCAGGAGGAACTCCTCGGAATTCGCTTACTCACGCTTCACAATCTTCGCTTCGTCCTGGACGTCACAGCAGGAGCGAGGGAGGCGATCGAGAACGGCCGCCTGGCAACCTTCAAGGCCGATTCCCTCGAACGCTTGACTCAGATGACCGAATGGGCCAGATGACTGGGATGATCAGGACGCCAGCGTGGAGCCGCTGATCTTCCTCGCGGCGATGGCCGTCCTGTTCTGGTTCCTTCTGATCCGCCCCCAACGGCGGAGGCAGGCCGCGCAACGGACGCTGCTCGCAGGCCTGTCCATCGGTGACGAGGTGATCACCGCGGGCGGCATCTTCGGGACGGTGCGCTCGGTCGCCGACGACCACCTCGTGCTCGAGATCGCGCCGGACACCCAGATCCGGGTTGCCAAGGAGGCGGTCGCGAACATCGTGCCGAAGCCGGAGGAGACGGCGGCGGTTCCGGAGGAGCGCGGCTAACCTAAGGGGTTCGCGATGGCGACAAGGCGCGGAAATCTCACCCTGCTCGGCTTCGTCCTGGCGATGCTCGTCGCCATCGCACTGCTCGCGATCCCGCAGTCGCCGATTCACCGCGAGATCAAGCTCGGCCTCGACCTCCAGGGCGGTGTCGAGCTCGTCCTTCGCGGTGTCGCTCCCAAGGGTCAGGAGATCACCGACGAGAACATGGATCTCGCCGTCGAGGTGATCAGGAACCGCGTCGACGCGCTGGGCGTCGCCGAGCCCGAGATCCGGCGCCAGGGAACCGACCAGATCTCGATCCAGCTGCCGGGCATCAAGGACCCGGGCGCCGCCGCGGCGCTGATCGGCAAGACGGCGCAGCTGTGGCTCTTCGACGTCAACGAGAACACGCTCGACCCGACGCGCGACGAGAACGGGTTCCCGATCCCGTCGGCGGACCGGTTCCAGCTCCTCAAGGAGCTGCAGCCGCGCACGAAGCACGGCACGCCGCCCGAGTACTACCTCGTCGACCCCAAGACGAAGAAGGTGATCTCGGGGCCGGAGGACACGAAGGAGAAGATTCAGGCCGCCTATCGGACGCGCACCGGCAAGGCCGTCCCCAAGGGATTCGAGATCTGGGGCATCCCGGAGAAGACGATCATCCTCACCTGCGGCAAGGGCGAGCGTTACTGCCCGGGCGTGAACCAGGCGCCGCCACAGCAGGACTACTACTACCTCTTCCGCTTCGACCCGGAGAACAAGGAGAAGCCGGTGCCGGAGATGACCGGGGCCGACCTGAAGCTCGACGGGACGAGGTCGGACTTCAGCCAGACGGAGGGCCCCATCGTCCTGATGGAGTTCACCGGCAAGGGCGGGGACAAGTTCCACGACGTCACGCGCAAGATCGCGCAGCGGGGCCAGCTGCTCTCGGGCCAGATCGGCGACGACCGCGCGCTGCAGGGCTTCGCGATCGTCCTCGACCGCGAGATCAAGTCGGCGCCGACGATCGACTGGAAGCGAAACCCGGACGGCATCGCGGGCGGCTCGGCGGAGATCACCGGCATCGGTGACTCGGGCGAGGCCAAAGACCTCGCGCTCGTGCTCCGCAGCGGTGCGCTCCCGTACGAGTTCGAGCAGATCGACTTCACCGAGGTCTCCGCGACGCTCGGAAAGGAGTCCCTGAACCAGGCGATCGTCGCGTCGCTCGTCGGCCTCGCCGTGGTCGCGCTCTTCCTGCTGCTGGTCTACCGCTTCCTGGGCGTCGTCGCGATCCTCGGCCTCGCGCTGAACGCCGTTTTCCTCTACGCGGTGATCGTCCTCTTCAACGTCACACTCACCCTGCCGGGCTTCGCGGGGATGATCCTCGCGATCGGCGTCGCGGCGGACGCCAACATCGTCATCTTCGAACGCATCAAAGAGGAGTCCGCCGACCGGAAATCGGTCCGGGCCGCGATTGCCGTCGGCTATCGGAAGGGCTTCGCGACGATC
>DASTWB010000196.1:0-4523 GCA_035758725.1 Gaiellaceae bacterium | reverse complement strand
GGAGACGAGCTGGAGACGCCTGAAGATGCGGTTGACGAGCCCGGGCGGGCGCCTCGCGATGATCCAGAGGACGCCGATCATGAGGATCGCGGCCCCGAACGCGCCCAACGCGGGTGCGAGCAGCGAAGGAATGAGCACCTTCTCGCGCAGGCCGTTCCAGTTGACCACGCCGAAGCCGTCGGCAGCGATGGCCGAGCCGAGCATCCCGCCGATCAGCGCGTGGCTCGAGCTCGACGGCAGGCCGGCGTACCAGGTGATGAGGTTCCAGATGATCGCGCCGACGAGCCCCGCGAGGATGATCTCGAGCGTGATGACCTCCTGGTCGACGATCCCCTTGGCGATCGTCGCCGCCACCTCGAAGGAGACGAACGCGCCGAGGAAGTTCAGGAGCGCGGCGCTGATCACCGCCGTCCGGGGGGAGAGCGCCTTCGTCGACACCGAGGTCGCGATCGCGTTCGCCGTGTCGTGGAAGCCGTTCGTGAAGTCGAAGAAGAGCGCGACGGCGATGACGGCTACGAGCGTCAGCTCCATCGGCGGAGCTCAGAGATTCTTGACCACGATGTTGCCGACCACGTCGCCGGCCGTCTCGCACGCGTCGATCGCGTCCTCGAGCGCGTCGAAGATGTCCTTCCAGCGGATCACCTCGACGGGGTCGACGTGGTTCTCGAAGAGGCCTGCGATCGCTCCGCGCAGGATCTGGTCGGCCTCGTCCTCCAGCCGCTTGACCTCGACCAGGTAGCGCTCGGCGTTGCGGAGGCCGCGGAGCTCGGCCAGGGCCTTGGCCAGGTTCTCCGCCGCCGCGAGGAGCACGCGGCACTGCTCGAGCGCCGGCTCCATCGTGCGGTCGACCTTGTAGAGCGTGAGCAGGTCGGAGGCGTTCTCGATGAAGTCGACGACATCGTCGATCGCCTTCGCGAGCTCGTAGATGTCCTCCCGGTCGAAGGGAGTGATGTACTGGGTGTTGAGGAGCTCGATGATCTCCCGGGTCAGGTCGTCGCCCCGGTTCTCCAGCTCCTTTACCTCCGCCTGGCGCACCTCGCGCTCCGGGAAGCTCCGGAACCGCGTGTCGACGAGGCGCGCCGCCTCGAGCGCGTTCTCGCCGGCGGCGGCGAAGAGGTCGTAGAACTCGTTGGTGCGCGGGACCAGGGAGAGCTTCATCGCGCGCGGAACCGTAACGCCTGCGGCGGCTAGGAGTCCTCGGGATGCGATGCGTCCGTGAACTCGCGGAACTCGCCGGTGACCAGGTAGGCGGTCTGCTCGCCGATGTCGACCGCGTGGTCGCCCACCCGCTCGAGGCAGCGGGAGACGACGATCATCCGGAGGCCCCACTCGCGAAGCGCGGGGTCGTTGCCGAGCTCGAGCACGTGCTTCACGACCCGGCGGTTGGCGCGGTCGATCAACTCGTCGAGGTCGACGAGGCTCTCGGCGCCCGTCAGGTCGCGGTCGGCGAACGAGGTCATGGCCACCCGGAGCATCTCTTCCCCGCGGCTTCCCATCTCCTCGAACGCCTCGACGAGCTCCTCGTCCGGCTCGAGCCGCGCCGTCAGCTTGGTCAGCTTCGCGATCGTCACGCACAGGTCGGCCATCCGCTCCAGGCCGAGGTTGATGTGGAGGACGGCGAGGACGAGCCGGAGGTCGATCGCGACGGGCGTCTGCCGGGCGAGCAGCTGCTCGATGCCCTGGCTGATGTCGAGGTACCGCGCGTCCACCTCGTCGTCGAACGCGATCACCTCGTCCGCGAGCTCGGTGTCCTGCTGCTCGAGCGCGTTGATCGCGCCCCGGAGCGAGCGGAGGACGAGCTCGCTCTCCTCCTGAAGGTTGGCCTCCAGGCGATCGAGCTCCTCCTGGAACGTCACCCTCATCCCGTGAGGATAGTCCGCGCCTGCAGGCGTGCTCATGTCGCTTTCCTAACCGAAACGGCCGGTCACGTAGTCCTCCGTCCGCTTGTCGGAGGGCTGCGTGAAGATCTTGGACGTCGCGTCGTACTCGACGAGAATCCCGGTGCGCTGACCCTCGTCGCCGCGCGTCACGCTGAAGAAGGCAGTCATGTCGGCGACCCGCGCGGCCTGCTGCATGTTGTGGGTGACGACGACGATCGTGTACTCCTCCTTCAACCCGTGCATCAGGTCCTCGATGCGCGTCGTCGCGATCGGGTCGAGCGCCGAGGCCGGCTCGTCCATGAGGATCACCTCCGGCTCGACGGCGAGGCAGCGCGCGATGCAGAGGCGCTGCTGCTGGCCGCCGGAGAGGCTGAGCGCGCCCGCCTTCAGCCGGTCCTTCACCTCGTCCCAGAGCGCGGCCTGGTGCAGCGCCTTCTCGACGCGCTCGTCGAGGCCGTCCGTCATGCCCAGCACGCGGGGCCCGAAGGCGACGTTGTCGTAGATCGACTTCGGGAACGGGTTCGGCTTCTGGAAGACCATCCCGATCCGCTTGCGGACCTCGACCGGATCGACCGGGCCGCCGTAGAGGTCTTCGCCGTGGTACAGGATCGTCCCCTCCACGACGGCGCCGGGGATCAGGTCGTTCATCCGGTTGAAGCAGCGGATGAACGTGCTCTTCCCGCAGCCGGACGGACCGATGAACGCCGTGACGAAGTTGCGGTAGATCTCGAGCGACACGCCCTCGAGTGCCTGGTTGCCGCTGTACGCGACTCCGAGGTCACGGACATCGAACACGACCTCGCGGAATTCCTTTGCGGGGAGCTCGCGCCGCTGCTCCGCGATGTTGACGCTCACGTCGGCCATTGTGACGGAGATCGGGATCACCACCTTCTCTCGTAGCGGTTACGAAGCCAGATCGCGAAGGCGTTCAGCGCCAGCAGGATCCCGAGCAGCACGATGATCCCGGCGGCGGCCAGCGTGCGGAACTCGTCCTGGGGGCGCGCGACCCACTGATAGATCTGGACTGGGAGCGCCGTGAAGTCCCCGAGCAGCGTCGGGTTGAACGAAACGTACGTCAGCGCGCCGACGAGGAGCAGCGGCGCCGTCTCGCCGAGCCCACGGGACAAGCCGAGGATCGAGCCGGTCGCGATCCCGGGCGTCGCGGCCGGGAGCACCTGGCGCCACACGACCTGCCACTTGGTGGCGCCCAGCGCGTACGCGCCCTGCCGGATCGAGTCCGGCACGGCGCGGACGGCCTCCCGCGACGCGATGATCACGGTCGGCAGCACGAGCAGGGTCAGGATCATCGCGCCGGCCAGGAGCACGCGGCCGAGCCCGAGCCCGCGGACGAGGAAGGCGAGGCCGAGGATCCCGTAGACGATCGACGGAACGGCGGCGAGGTTCTGGATGTTGACCTCGAGCAGCCGGTTGTACCAGCGCTCGCGGTTCGCGTACTCCTCGAGGTAGATCGCCGTGCCGACGCCGAGGGGCACCGTGAACAGGAGCAGCAGGATCCCGAGGTAGATCGTCGCCAGGATGGCCGGCTCGGCGCCCGCGATCAGCGGATCGGCCGACGGCGGCTCGAAGAAGAGCACCGCGTCCACCCACCTGTACCCGTCGAGGAACACCTGCGCGAGCAGCGCTCCGAGCGTCAGGAACCCGATCAGGAGCGAGACGGCGAGAAAACCTCCGAACAACCGGCCGGCCCACCGCCCGCGCGGGCGGGCGGGCCGGAGCGGCGAGGCAGCTTCTGCGCTCACTCGTAGACCTCCCGGAAGCGGCGGACGAGGCGGATCGAGACGAGGTTCATGACGAAGGTCATGACGAACAGCGTCGCGCCGACGGCGAAGATCGTCTTGTACTCGACGGATCCGGTCGGGACGTCGCCCTGTCCGGTCGCGGCGATGAACGCCGTCATCGTCTGCACCGCCTGGAGCGGGTTCCACGTCCAGTTGGGCTGCCCACCCGCGGCGATGAGCACGATCATCGTCTCGCCGACGGCACGCGAGATCGCGAGCACGAAGGAGGCGATGATCCCCGAGATCGCGGCCGGCACGACGATCTTCGTCGCCACCTGGACGCGTGTCGAGCCCAGGGCGTACGCGCCGTCCCGCAGCTCACGCGGCACGGCCGCCATCGAGTCCTCCGAGATCGACGCGACCGTCGGGAGGAGCATCACGCCCATCACGAGCCCGGCGGCGAGCGCGCTGAAGACGCCGACGGGGAGGCCGATGTCCTTGAGCAACGGCGCCACGAACGTGAGCGCGAAGTAGCCGTACACGACGGTCGGGATGCCCGCGAGGACCTCGAGCGCCGGCTTCAGGATCTTCCGCGTCCGCCTCTGCGCGTACTCGCTGAGGTAGATCGCCGACCCGAGGCCGAACGGGATGCAGACGAGGCAGGCGCACGCGGTGACGAGCAGCGTTCCCGCGATCAGCGGGAGGACGCCGAACGCGGGCGGCTCGAAGAGCGGCGCCCAGTTGCGTCCGGTCAGGAAGTCGGCGATCGAGACCTCGCCGAAGAACTCGAACGCCGGCACGAAGAGCGCCACGACGATCCCGACGGTCGTCGCGACCGAGACGAAGGCGCAGAGGGCGAGGACGACCTTGACGACGTCCTCGCCCCAGCGCCTGCGGGTGGCGC
>DASTWB010000153.1:0-2538 GCA_035758725.1 Gaiellaceae bacterium | reverse complement strand
CAGTGGGTGATCAGCGCCTACGCGCTCCTGTTCGGAGGCCTGCTCCTCCTCGGCGGGAGGGCCGCCGACCTCCTCGGTCGACGCCGGCTCTTCATCGTCGGCACGATCGTCTTCAGCGCCGCCTCGCTCCTCTCGGGGTTCGCGTGGAGCGACGACGCTCTGATCGTCGCCCGGGCGTTCCAGGGGCTGGGCGCGGCGATCATCACGCCGGCCGCGCTGTCGATCCTGACCACTACCTTCACGGAAGGCCGGGAGCGCAACGCCGCCCACGGCGTGTGGGGCGCGGTGGGCGCGTTCGGCGCCGTCGCCGGCGTCCTGCTCGGCGGCGTGCTCACCGACCTCCTGAGCTGGGAGTGGATCTTCTACATCAACGTGCCCGTCGGGTTGACCGCCCTCGTGCTGACGCCGTTCCTCCTCACGGAGAGCCGCGACGCGCAGGTCAAGAGCTTCGACGCGCCCGGCGCGGTGCTCGTCACCGGCGGGCTGATCACGCTGGTGTACGCCATCACCCAGGCCAACGGGTACGGCTGGAGCTCGGTCGAGACGATCGGCCTGTTCGCCGCCGCCGGCGCGCTGCTCGCGGGCTTCGTGGCCTGGGAGCTCCGCGCGAAGGAGCCGCTCGTGCCGTTCGCGATCTTCCGCGGGAAGACGCTCACCGCCGCGAACATCGCGGGCCTCATCCTCGGCACGGTGACGTTCTCGATGTTCCTGATGCTGACGCTCTACATGCAGCAGGTGCTCGGGTACTCGCCGATGAAGACGGGCGTCGCCTACCTCGCGGTCGCAGGCACGGCGATCCTCTGGTCGGGCGTGGCCGCCCAGCTCGTCAACCGCGTCGGCGTGAAGCCGGTGATCGCCCTGGGGATGACGTTCCTCACGGCCGGTCTCCTCTACTTCACGCAGGTCTCGGTCGACGGGTCGTACGTCGGCGACCTCTTGCCCGGCTTCCTCGTGATCGCCGCCGGGCTCGGATTCTCGTTCGTGCCGATCTCGATCGCGGCGCTGGCCGGCATCCAGCACTCCGAGGCCGGGCTCGCGTCCGGGCTCTTCAACACGTCGCAGCAGATCGGCGGGGCGCTCGGCATCGCAGCGCTCTCGGCGATCGCGACCTCCCGGACGAGTGACTCGATCGCTTCCGGCACCGCCCAGCCGCAGGCGCTCACCGACGGATTCGAGGCGGCGTTCATCTGGGGCGGCGTCGTCGCGGCGATCGGCATCGTCGTGGCGCTCGTCCTCGTCCGCCGCAGCGAGCTGGAGACGGCGGCGCAGCCGGAGGAGGCGGAGGCAACCGAGCCGATGCTGGAGGCCGCCTAGCCCTGCTCAGAGGGTCCGCAGGAGATACAGGAGCTCACCGGGGCCGTCGACGACCACGTCGGCCTCGGTGAGCAGCCTGGGGTTCATCTCGGGCGAGCCGACGGCCACCTTCACGGCCGTGTCGAGGCCGGCCTCGTCCAGCCCGCGGAAGGCGTCCAGGTCGGTCGTGTCGTCCCCGGCGTAAAGGGCGCGCTCCAGAGCGTGCCTGGAGAGGAGATCGCGGACGGCCGTTCCCTTGTCGGCGTCGATCGGCGGCCGGACCTCGACGACCTTGCGGCCGCGCTGGACCGCGAGGCCCAGCTCGCTCGCGGCGCCCGCCACGCGCTCGACCGCGTCCGCCGCCTCGGCGTCCTCGACCTCGCGGTAGTGGAACGCCACCGTCACCCCGGCCTTGCGCTCGACGCGCCACGGCCACTCCGCGGTCTCGACCAGCCGCTCCAACCGCGGCGTGTACTCGGGGACGCCGGGATGGCTCTCGAGCCCGTGGACGCCGACGTACTCGACCCCGTCCACGCCGACCATCCGCCGCGCGTCCGCCGCGGGGCGACCGCTGATGCAGGCCACGAGCGCATAGCGGTCGGCGAGCCGCTCGACCTCGTCTCGGGTCTCAGCCGGTACCGAGGCGTCCTCGGGCCGCTCGACGATCGGCGCGAGCGTCCCGTCGACGTCCAGGAGCACGGCTGCCTTCTCCGGCTCGCTCCGGAATCGCACCAGGCGGACGGGGGCGCTCACCGGACGTGAGACTACGATAGGCCGGTGCGGCTGGCGCTCATCGGGCTCGCGGCCGGATTCTTCAGCGCGCTGTTCGGGGTCGGCGGCGGCGTCGTGATCGTGCCGCTCCTGGTGCTCGTCCTCCACTACGAGCAGCGGCTCGCGACGGGCACCTCCCTCGCGGCGATCGGCGTCATCGCGCTCGCCGGAACGGTGCTCTACGGGCTCCGCGGCGAGGTCGACTACGGCCACGCCCTCCTCGTCGGAGTCCCTGCCGCACTCGGGGCGGTCGCCGCCACGTCGCTCCAGCAGCGTGTCTCGACCCGCTCGCTTGGCCTCGCGTTCGCGCTGCTCCTCGTCATCGTCGGGATCTTTCTGCTCGTCTGATGGAGGAGGTGCTCGCGGCCATCGCGGTCGGCGTCGTGGCGGGAGTCGTCGCCGGCTTCTTCGGCGTCGGAGGCGGCATCATCTTCGTCCCGGCGCTCGCGCTCGTGCTCGGCCTCGGCCAGCTCG
>DASTWB010000070.1:0-14211 GCA_035758725.1 Gaiellaceae bacterium | reverse complement strand
GCCGCCTGCTCGGGATCGCGAACCTGGGCGGGTCGATCGGCGGCCGTTACGAGCTGCACGGGGCGACGGCGATCCCGCTGCCGCACCCGTCCGGCACCTCCCGCTGGCTCAACGATCCCGCGAACCGCGAGCGGCTCGCCGAGGCGCTCGCCGTGGTCAGCGAGGAGCTGCGGCGCCTTCGAACTGCGCCTCCTCGGTCGACCCCGTGAGGGCCAGGGTCGAGGACTCGCCGCCCGAGATCGTCTGTGCGACCGCGTCGAAGTACCCGGCTCCGACCTCGCGCTGGTGGCGCGTCGCCGTGTAACCGTCCGCCTCCAGCTCGAACTCGTGCTCCTGCAAGCGCACGTACGCCGGCATCCCCTCGTCGACGTACCCGCGCGCCAGCTCGAACATCAACGCGTTCAGGGCGTGGAAGCCAGCGAGGGTGATGAACTGGAACTTGTAGCCCAGCTCGCCGAGCGTGGACTGGAAGCCCGCGATGTCGTCGTCGCCCAGGTGCTTGCGCCAGTTGAACGACGGCGAGCAGTTGTAGGCGAGCAGCTTGCCGGGGAACTCGGCATGGATCGCCGCCGCGAACTCCCGGGCCTCGCCCATGTCGGGCTTGGACGTCTCGAACCAGACGATGTCCGCGTAGGGCGCGTAGGCCAGCGACCGCTTGATCGACGGCTCGAGCCCGGCCCGCACGCGGAAGAACCCCTCGGGGCTCCGCTCGCCGGTCAGGAACTCGTGGTCGGCGGGGTCGACGTCGCTCGTGAGGAGCGCCGCCGCATCGGCATCGGTGCGGGAGATGAGGACCGTCGGAACGCCCATGACGTCCGCGGCGAGCCGCGCCGCCTTCAGGGTGCCGACGAACTGCGACGTCGGGACGAGCACCTTGCCGCCGAGGTGGCCGCACTTCTTCTCGGACGCGAGCTGGTCCTCGAAGTGCACGCCGGCCGCGCCTGCCTCGATCATCCCCTTCATCAGCTCGAACGAGTTGAGGTTGCCGCCGAAGCCGGCCTCCGCGTCGGCGACGATCGGGACGAACCAGTCACGAGAGACCTCGCCTTCCGCCTTCTCGATCTGATCCGCCCGCTGGAGCGCACGGTTCAAGCGGCGGACGTGCGCAGGCACCGAGTTCGCCGGGTAGAGCGACTGGTCGGGATACGTGTCGCCGGCGAGGTTCGCGTCGCCCGCGACCTGCCACCCGGACACGTAGATCCCCTTCGCGCCCGCCTTGACCATCTGCACCGCCTGGCCGCCGGTGAGCGCGCCGAGGGTGGGAAGGTAGTCCTCTGTGTGGAGCAGCTCCCAGAGTCGCTCCGCTCCCCGCCGCGCGAGCGTGTGCTCGATCTGGACCGACCCGCGCAGCCGATCGACGTCCTCCGCCGACCAGTCGCGCCGGATCCCCTCCCAGCGGGTGTGCCTGCCGTTGCCGTTGCCGTCCATGGTTCGCTCCCCTCAGTCGATGTGGTCGTAGGCCGGGAGCGTCAGGAAGTCGACGAAGTCGTCGCTCAGCGCCACCCGTTCGAAAATCTCCTGCGCCTCGGCGAAGCGCCCGCCGTCGAAGCCCTGGTCGGCGATCACCTCGCGGACGCGCTCCGGCGTGAAGACCCCGTGCTTGACCCATTGCCAGACCTGGGACCGCGAGATCTCGGCCGTCGCCGCATCCTCCATCAGGTTGTCGATCGCCGCAGCGCCGACGCCGCGCAGCCACGACTCGAGGTACCGGATCCCGACGCTGACGTTCTGGCGAAGGCCGTCCTCGGTGACCGCGCCGCCCTCGACGTGCAGGTCGAGCAGGTCGCCGGCCGACACCGACACCTCCTCGCGTAGTCGGTCGACCTGGTTCGGCCGCTCGCCGAGCACGCCGTCGAAGACCTCCGTCGCGACGGGGACGAGATCCGGGTGCGCGACCCACGTGCCGTCGAACCCGTCGCCGGCCTCGCGGACCTTGTCCTCGCGCACCTTCCCGAGCGCGCGCTCGTTGACCTCCGGGTCGCGCCGGCTCGGGATGAACGCAGCCATCCCGCCCATCGCGTGCGCGCCGCGCCGGTGGCAGGTCTTCACGAGCAGCTCGGTGTAGGCGCGCATGAACGGCGTCGTCATCGTCAGCTGCCCGCGGTCCGGGAGCACGACGTCCGAGGCGCGCAGCTTCTTGATCAGACTGAAGAGGTAGTCCCAGCGGCCGGCGTTCAGGCCGACGATGTGGTCGCGCAGCTCGTAGAGGATCTCGTCCATCTCGAACGCCGCGAGCACGTTCTCGATCAGCACCGTGGCCTTGATCGACCCGGGCGCGAGCCCGAGCTCCTCCTCCGCAACGTCGAACACGGCGTTCCAGAGGCGTGCCTCGACGTGGTTCTCGAGCTTCGGGATGTAGAACCACGGCCGCTCCCGGTTGTGGAAGACGTAGAGCCCGAAGTCGAAGAGCGACGAGGAGACCGGCGCGCCGTCGACGAGGACGTGGCGCTCGAGCAGGTGCCAGCCGCGGGGCCGGACGAGCAGCACGGCCGGGCTCTCGCCCAGCTCGTAGCGCTTCTCGCCCGTATCGAGCGAGATCGTCCGGGCGTTCGCGTCCACCAGGTTGACCTGGCCCTCGACGTTGTTCGCCCAGGTGGGAGAGTTCGCGTCCTCGAAGTCCGCCATGAAGACACGGGCGCCGGAGTTCAGCGCGTTGATCACCATCTTCCGGTCGACCGGCCCGGTGATCTCGACGCGGCGATCCTGGAGCTCCGGCGGCGCAGCCGCCACGCGCCAGTCGCTCTCCCGCAGCTCGCGCGTCGCGTCGAGGAAGTCCGGGCGTTCGCCGGCGTCGAGCCGCTCCTGGCGCTCGGTCCGCGCGGCAAGGAGCCGCTCTCGCCCCGGGTTGAAACGCCGCTGGAGGTCCGCGACGAACGAGAGGGCCTCGGGCGTCAGGACCTCGCCCGCCCGGCCCTCGACCGGCCCGAGGATCTCGGCGGGGCTACTCGTTTCCGTGATCGCGCTCACACGGCTCCGGGCACGTGCAGGGCGCGTGCTCGCTCTTGAGGTACAGCGTCTGCTTGGGCGCGTCCTGCATCGGCTTCTGCCGCTTGAACCGCTTGAAAAGGGTCACCGCATGCTCCTTGTCCGTTGAGACGCCCAAGCCTAGGAGCTTTCTGATATAAATCAAAGCGAATCTTTCGATCCCAGCGATAGAAGAATTCTATTTATGCGTATGGAACAGCTTCAGGCCCTCGTGGAAGTCGCCCAGCGGCGGAGCGTCAGCCGTGCAGCGGAGGCGCTCTTCGTCACGCAGCCCACGCTCACCGCACGGCTCAAGGGGCTCGAGCAGGAGCTCGGCTCGGCGCTCTTCGTCCGCACCGGCCGCGGGATGCGTCTCTCCGACGCCGGGCGGGCGTTCCTCCCCTACGCGGAGCGCTCCCTCGGGGCCGCGGCCGCCGGCCGGCGGCTGCTCGGCGAGCTCGCGCGCGGCGAGAGCGGGCAGCTCGCGCTCGGCGCCGCGCCGGCGGTCAGCACGTACGTCCTCCCCCGGATCCTCACCCGCTTCCGGCACACCCACCCGAAGGTGCAGCTCGCGGTGCGCACCGGCCACTCCGAGGAGATCCTCGACCTCGTCCTGCAGGAGCAGGTGCAGATCGGCCTCGGCCGTGCGCTGCGCCATCCGCAGGTCGACGCGACCCCCCTCTACGAGGACGAGCTCGTCCTCGTCGTCGATCCCCGCCACCCGTTCGCCGCCGAGCAGTCGATCGGCACGGAGCAGATCAGCGACGTCCAGCTGATCCTCTTCGACCGGACGTCGAGCTACCACCGCCTCACGAACGAGTTCTTCCGCGGCGCCGGCGCGATCCCGCGGGGCGTGATGGAGCTGGACAACATCGATGCCGCGAAGAAGATGGTCGAGCAGGGGCTCGGCGTCGCCCTCCTCCCCCACACCGCCGTCGCGGGCGAGCTCGAGGCCGGCACCCTCAGGGCGGTCACGCTCGCCGACGCGCCGCAGCTGAAGCGCGAGATCGTCATCTTCCGGCGGCGCGACGCAGGCCCGCCGTCAGGCGCGCTCGAGGCGTTCGTGAACTGCCTCTCGGACCTCCGGCCCGGCCTCCAGACCGCCGCTCAGCGCTCGACGGCGTAGAGCCGCCACTCACCGGGCACGCCCTTCAGCTCCGCCGTGCCGCGGTCGGCGAACTGCAGTCCTGAGCCCGCGACGAGATCCTTCACCGTGCTGGAGACGAGCACCTCGCCGGGGCCGGCCTCCGCCGAGACGCGGGCTCCGATGTGCACGGCGATGCCGCCGACCTTGCCGTCGACGAGCTCGCACTCGCCGGTGTGGAGGCCTGCGCGAATCTCGAGGCCGAGGTCCCGCACCGCCTCGGTCAGCGAGCAGGCACAGCGGATCGCGCGCGCCGGGCCGTCGAACGTCGCGAAGAACCCGTCGCCCGCCGTGTCGATCTCGCGGCCGCGGAAGCGGGCGAGCTCGCGCCGTACGCGGTCGTGATGCGCGTGCAGCAGCTCGCGCCAGCCGCGGTCGCCGAGCTCGGCCGCCCTCGCCGTCGAGCCGACGATGTCGGTGAAGAGGACGGTGGCGAGGATCCGGTCGGGCTCCTCCGGTCCGGCAGACGCGACCTCGCCGACGAACCGCTCGAACTCCGCGAGCAGCAGCTCCGGTTTGCCGACGACCGGGATCTGGTCCTCGCCCGGCACGCGGACCAGGTGGGCGGTCGGGATCTTGTCCGCGACGTACTCGGCGCTCTGGACGAGATCGTCCCGGACCGACGAGCGGACGAGGACGAGGGTCGGGACCCGGATCGTCGGGAGAATGTGCCTGACGTCGATCTCCGCGTTCGCGCGGAGGTATTGGGCCATGTTCCCCGGGCTGACGCTGAGGCGGATCGAGCGGGCGAAGGCAAGCCGCTCCTCGCGGGTGGCGAGCGCCGGGGAATGCCGGAGCATCTCGTCCCAGACGTCCGGATCGCTCCACCGCCTGGTGAGCTGGTCGACCCAGGCCTCGTAGTCCTCCGGGCTGTCGAGCCACGGCATGTCCGGCTTCCGCGTGCCGTTGACCATGGCGTTGCAGAGGACGAGCCCGAGCGTGCGCTCCGCGTGGCTCGCGCCGAAGAGCATCGCGAGCGGGCCCGAGTCGCCGGCCGCCGTGACGACGGCGCGGTCGACTCCCGCCGCGTCGAGCACCGCCCGGACGTCGTCCATGCGTACCTCGAGCGGCGGCGATCCCTCCACTCGGTCGGAGAGCCCCGTCCCGCGCTTGTCGAGCACGATCACGCGCGCGAAGCGGCCCAGGCCCTCGAGCCACCGGCGCCGGTGAGGCTCCTCCCAGCTGAGCTCGACGTGCTGCGTGAATCCGGGGATCCACACGAGCGGGACGTCTCCCTCGCCGAAGACCTGGTAGGCGATGTTCACGTCGCCGCTCCGGGCGTAGCGCGTCTCTGGCATCTCCATGGGCGCGGCTAGATTCTGACGGTGAGCGAGACCCCTTCCTACCGACACACGTTCGCGCGCCTGCTCGGCTTCCTGCGGCCCTACAAGTGGGGCTTGATCGTCTCGATCATCCTCGCGGTCGGCTCGCAGGCGGCGGCGGTCGTGATGGCGTTCCTGACGGGAGACGGGCTCCAGCGTGCGGTGGACGACGCGAACACGAGCACGATCTGGTGGATCGCGCTGGGGATCCTCGTCGTGGGGCTCGTCCGCGCCCTGCTGATGGTGGGCCGCCGCCTGATCTCGGGCCGGCAGGCGCTCGGCGTCGAGTTCGACATGCGCAACGCGCTCTACGCGAAGCTCCAGCGCCTCTCGTTCGGCTTCTACGACCGGCACCAGACGGGCCAGCTGATGTCGCGCGCGACGGTCGACCTCCAGGCAGTCCGGTTCTTCCTCGGCTACGGGCTGATCTTCTTCTTCCAGCACATCACGACGATCGTGGGCGTCACGGCGGTGATGTACTTCGCGAACTGGCAGCTCGCGCTGGCGGCGACGGCGATCACGCCGCTGATCGTCCTCGTCGCCTACCGGTACTCGTCGGTCTCGCACCCCGTCCTGCGGGAGGTGCAGCAGAAGATGGCCGATGTCGCGACCGTCGCCGAGGAGTCGATCGTCGGCGTCCACGTCGTCAAGTCCTTCGCCCAGGAGCAGGACGAGGGGAAGAAGTTCGCCCGCCGGTCGGAGGCGGTCTTCGACCAGAGCGTGCAGGCGAACAAGCAGCGCGCGCTCTACGTGCCGCTCCTGTCGTTTCTCCCGCTGGTCGCGCAGGCGATCGTCCTCTTCGTGGGCGGGCACATGGTCGTGAACGGCGGCCTCAGCCTGCGCTCGTTCATCTTCTTCAACATCCTCGTCGTCATGCTCGTCATGCCGCTGCGGATGCTGGGCATGTGGATCGGGCAGGCGCAGCGGGCGACGGCCTCGGGCGAGCGGATCTTCCAGGTGATGGACGAGCCGGAGGACGTCACCGACGGGCCGGGCGCCGTCGAGCTGCCGCCGGGTGACGGCCTCGTCCGCTTCGAGGGCGTCACCTTCGGCTACGACCCGGAGCGGCCGGTGCTGCGCGAGATCGAGCTCCAGCTCGAGCCCGGACGGACGGCAGCGCTGATCGGGCACACCGGCTCGGGAAAGACGACGCTGGCGGGCCTCGTCCCGCGCTTCTACGACGTCACGAAGGGGCGGGTGACCGTGGACGGCGTCGACGTCCGGGACGCGAAGCTCGTCTCACTTCGGCGGGCGATCGGCATCGTCGCCCAGGACCCGTTCCTCTTCTCGGACACGGTTCGCGAGAACATCGCCTTCGGTCGGCCCGACGCCACGCAGGAGGAGGTCGAGGAGGCAGCCCGGCTCGCGCAGGCGCACGACTTCGTCGCGCAGCTGCCGGAGGGGTACGACACCGTCATCGGCGAGCGCGGCATCACCCTCTCCGGCGGGCAGCGCCAGCGGATCGCCATCGCCCGGGCCCTGATCCTCGATCCCCGGATCCTGATCCTCGACGACGCCACCGCCTCCGTCGACGCCACGACGGAGGCGAAGATCCGGCTGGGGCTGCGCCAGGCGATGAAGGGGCGGACGACGATCATCATCGCCCACCGGCTCTCGACCCTCGCGCTGGCGGACGAGCTCGTCGTCCTCGACCGCGGCCGGATCGCCGCACGGGGCACGCACGACGACCTCATCGAGCACAGCCCGGTCTACCGCGAGATCTACGAGCACGGGCTCCTCGAGCGCGAGTTCGCCGAGCGGGTCGAGCAGCGCGCGGAGGCGACGGCGTGAGGCGGTCGGCACCGTGAGGGTGTGGCAGCCGGGCGGGCATCTGACCGCGAGCCGCGACGCGAAGGTGGACGACTGGTCCTGGCAGCGCACCGCCCGCCGAATCTCGACGCTCGCTCGCCTGACCGCGCCGTACAAGCTCCAGACGACGCTGGCCGTCGTCTCACTCCTGGCGGCGACGGCCACGGCACTCGCTCCCCCGTTCCTCGCGAAGCTCGCGCTCGACGACGGGATCCGGCAGGAGGACCTCCACGCGCTGGGCGTCATCGTCGCGCTCTTCGTCGTCGCGGGGCTGGCGAACCTGGCGACGAGCGCGGCGCAGACGTACTTCACCGGCTGGACCGGCGAACGGATCCTCGCCGACCTGCGGAACCGGCTCTTCCGGCATCTCCAGGGGCTGTCGCTCGGCTTCTTCGAACGGAACCGCGCCGGGGTGATCATCAGCCGGCTGACGAACGACGTCGACGCGCTCGACCAGCTGGTCACGGACGGCGTGACGACGCTCGTCCAGAACACGCTGATCCTCATCGGCTCGGCGGCGGTGCTCTTCTACCTCGACTGGCGCCTGGCGCTCGCGACGCTGAGCGTCATGCCGGCGATGGCACTGGCGACCGCCGTCTTCCGGATCCGGTCGTCACGCGCGTATCGGGCCGTGCGGGAGCGCCTCGGCCTCGTCACCGCGACGCTCGCCGAGGACATCGCCGGCATGCGCGTCGTCCAGACCTTCACCCGCGAGGGCTCACGCCGCCGGAACTTCGAGGAGGTCAACGCGCACTACCGCGTCGCGAACCAGCAGACGGTCGTGAACAACGGGCTCTACTTTCCGTTCGTCGACTTCCTCGCGGCGGTCTCGACCGCCGTCGTTCTCGGCTACGGCGGGTACCTGCTCGCGGGAGGCGAGGTCACGGTCGGCACGCTCTTCGCCTTCATCCTCTACGTCTCGAACTTCTTCGATCCCGTCCAGCAGCTCTCGCAGCTCTACAACACGTTCCTCGCAGCCGTGGCCGCGCTGGACAAGATCATGGACGTGATGGACGAGGAGCCGGAGGTCCGGGACCGGCCCGGCGCCCGCGAGCTGCCGCCGATCGAGGGTCACGTCCGGATGGAGGGGGTCCGGTTCGCCTACCGGACGGGACCGGAGGTGCTGCACGGCATCGACCTCGACGTGCCGGCCGGAACGACGGTCGCGTTCGTCGGGCACACGGGCGCGGGGAAGTCCACGATCGCCAAGCTGCTCGCGCGGTTCTACGACCCCGTCGAGGGGCGGATCACGGTCGACGGGATCGACCTTCGCGACGTCACCCAGGAGTCGCTGCGCCGCCAGCTCGGGATCGTCCCGCAGGAGGGCTTCCTGTTCGCGGGCTCGGTCCGCGACAACATCGCCTTCGGGCGCTCGGACGCGTCGATCGAGGACATCCGGGCGGCGGCGGCCGCGGTCGGCGCCCACGAGTTCATCATGCGGCTCGAGGACGGCTACGACACGGACGTCCAGGAGCGCGGCACGCGGCTGTCGCTCGGCCAGCGCCAGCTGGTCGCCTTCGCACGGGCGCTTCTGGCCGACCCGCGGCTGCTCATTCTCGACGAGGCGACCTCCTCCGTCGACATCGGCACCGAGCGGAAGATCGAGACCGCGCTCAGGACGCTCCTCGCCGGCCGGACCGCGTTCGTGATCGCCCACCGCCTCTCGACCATCCGCGGCGCCGACCTGATCGTCGTCCTCGAGCACGGCCAGGTCGTCGAGCAGGGCACGCACGAGGAGCTGATGGCGCGGCAAGGCCTCTACACGGCCCTCTACGGCGACTGGGCCGCGGACGTCGCCTGAACAGGCCGCTCGCTACAATCCGAGCCCCGTTGCGGGGTCGTCTAATGGTAGGACGCTCGGCTCTGGACCGAGTAGTCTAGGTTCGAATCCTAGCCCCGCAGCCTCAGAAAGAGCCCGCAAAGCGGGCTTTTTTCGTGTCCTAGGCGACAGCGCCGAGCAGCGCCACGGCGAAGACGCACAGAGCGATGAACCCCGCCGCAAGCGCGAGCCTCAGGCCCGCGATGTTCTCCCTCTCCACGCGGCTGAGAGTGCCAGCCGCGACAACGAGCTTCAATAGGCCGATCGGCCTATTCCGCGAGACGGCGGACCTAGCAATCCGGGCGGGTCCCGGCCCACCCGGCAGCAGTGTCATCCGACCGGCTCACTACCCTCCCGAATCGTGGCGATGGACGTCTTCCGCCGTGCGGCAGCCGAGTTCATAGGCACCTTCGCGCTGATCTTCGTGGGCGCGGGCGCCGTCATCGTCGCTGCACCGAGCGCGGGCTCCGGCACGCTGGAGATCGCCCTGGCACACGGCCTGGTCATCGCCGTGATGGTGTCGGCGGTCGGGCACATCTCCGGGGGACACTTCAACCCCGCTGTGACGCTAGGCTTCCTCGTCACGGGCCGGCTCTCGCCGGTGGTCGCGGCTGCCTACTGGGTCGTGCAGTTCGTCAGCGCTGTCGCCGCGGCGGCGCTGCTCAAGTGGATCTTCCCCGCCGACGTCCAGGGGACGCTCGGCTCGCCGGCCGTCGGGCCCGGCATCGAGCCGGAAGCGGCCCTGATCATCGAGGCGATCCTGACGTTCTTCCTCGTCTGGGTCGTCTTCGCGACCGCCGCCGACCCGCGGGGGACCTTCAAGTCGATCGCCGGCCTCGCCATCGGCTTCACGATCGCTTTCGACATGATCATGGCCGGCCCCCTCACCGGCGGCGCCATGAACCCGGCGCGCGCGTTCGGGCCCGAGCTCGTATCCGGGACCTGGGACGACTTCTGGATCTGGTACATCGGCCCGTTCGCCGGCGGCGTGCTCGGGGCGCTCGCGTACGAGTGGCTCTACATGCGCCCGCTCAGGCCTCCGGTCGTCGGCCCGCCCGAGACCGGCGTGGTCGAGCCGCGGCCGGGCGACACCGCACTCTCCTAGGCGCGAATCCCGACGCGCGATATCCGTCCCGGATTTCCGGGCCGAAACGGACTCCGATGACCAGTCCTGACCGAAGAATCAGTCAGGACCTATTGCTCGCGCATCCCCTCGACCAGCAGCTGGACGACGTTGCGCTCCGCCTTCGCGATGTCCTCGTCCTTGTCCGGCAACTGACCGAGGACCCACCCCGTGAGCACCTCGTCGAGCGCGCCGTAGAACACGACGGCGCCGAGTCGCGGATCCAGCTGCGGACGGAACTCACCGGCCTCCTGGCCCCGGCGGATGATGCCCTCGAGCACCTTCATCGCCTCGGTGATCTCCTCGATCTCGCGCTGCACGTGCGGGCTGCGGGTCACCTCCCGGACGAGCACGCGGACGAGGTCGGGATCGCGGCGCCAGGTTCGCAGGAGGAGCGCCGTCACCTGCCGCACCTGCTCGCTCGCCGGGACGCCCGACGCCTCGACTTCGCGCACGCGCGCCAGCATCTCGGTCCACGTGTCGCGGAAAATGGTCTCGAGGAGCTCTTCCTTCGACTTGAAGTAGTGGTAGACGAGGCCGTAGGCGACGCCGGCCTCCTCGGCGATGTCGCCCACGCGCGCGGCATGGAAGCCGTTGCGCGCGAAAACCTTTACCGCCGCCTCGAGGATCTGCCGGCGGCGGTCGGCCTGTCGTACAGCGCGCGCCGCCATGGGCGCGGAATCCTAAGTGAGTACAGGGCCGGACGGGGAACGAGTCTCCATCCGGCCCTGCTTCCGTGTCACCCGCCCGGGGGCACGGAAACCTCCGTCTCCCGACGGGGCGCTACCGCGCGAACACCCCCACGTCGTCGAAGGTGACCGTTCCCCTGGTCGCCAGATCCGTCGGCGCGAAGCCGGTCAGGACGACGCGAACCTGCGTCACCAGGGGCGGGATCGTGACCGCCTGCTCGAGTGCCTTGAAGCCGTCGGTCTGGAGCGGCGCGCTCAGCACCTTCACGGTGTCGAGCACCTGGCCGGCCGCCCCGAGGTAGACCAGGCCCAGCGACGGAGCCGACGAGAGGCCCGACGCCTTGACCGAGGCCGCCACGTCGTAGACCTCGCCGGCCTGGACGGCGAACGCCGCGCTCGTCCACGTCGGCGACCCGGCGGCGGCACTGCCGCCGGTCCCCTGCATCTGCGCCGCGTGCGACCCGTCGGTGCCGCCGGTCGAGCTGGACGACGCGGTGCCCGCGCCGGTGCTCTGGCCGGACCAGGACTCGGGCTGGCCCGATGCCGTCTGCTGCTCGAAGTTTCCGTTCGCGACCTTGTTGCCCTGGACGGTCACGGTCCGGGTGGCCGAGTTGTTGCCCTCGACCTCCTCGGCGATCGCGGAAGGCTTGTCGGCGGTCGCCCGGATCGTGTGGTCGCCCTTCACGCTCCGGGTGTCCCACGTCACCGAGACCTGGGCCGACTCCCCCTTGGCGAGCGCCGGGGTGTCGACGAGGCCGAGGACGGTCGCTCCGTCGAGCAGGAGCTCCGTCTTCGAGGCCGGCGCCCGACCGGGGCCGACGTTGGAGACGGTCGCCGTCAGCGTCACCTTCTGCCCCTCGCGGGCCTTGTTCTGGCCGGCGGAGACGTTCGTGACCTGCAGGTCGGGGCCGGTGACCGTCACCGGCAGCGTCTCGGTGGACGACAGGCCGCCCGAGTCGGTCACGGTGAGCGTCGCCTGGTACGCCCCCTTCGCGGCGTAGGCGTGGGTCGCGGTCGCCCCGTTCGCCGTTGCCCCGTCGCCGAAGCTCCAGCGGTACGTCAGGGCGTCCGCCGGATCGCGGTCGTCGAACGTGCCCGCGGACGAGAACGTCGCGACCTCGCCGGTTGCCGGGCTCTTCGGCGTCACGGACGCCGCCACTGTCGGAGCGGCGTTGACGACGCCGTTCCAGTAGCTGAACGTCTCGCAGCCCGAGCCCGCCGTGATCGTCGCGTCCGCCCGGAGGTCGGACGGGAGCGCCTCGCTGTTGCCGGTGTTCCCGGTCATCGAGTTGACGGCGAGCGTCAGGCAGCCGTAGTCGAAGTGCCAGAGGCCGTCCGCCGAGGAGCCGTCCCAGAAGTTGTCGATCCAGCCCACGTCGCGGAACCGGTCGTCGCCCGCTGCCGCCGTGAACGCGGCGTCCTCGCAGCGCGGAGGCGTGAGCACGTCCGGCTGCGGGTGATCCTCGTTGAGGTTGTCGCCGCAGTCGTAGTCGGGCTGCGGCTGGGAGTCGAGGTAGTGCTGCCGCGGGGGCGTGCCGGCGCCGTTGTTGCCGTACCCGCGGGCCTCGTCCGTGTACTCGACGAGGGCACCGGGCTCCCACTGGAGGTCGCCGCGGTCGGCCTGCCCGTGGCTCGCGTAGTCGAACCCGGACCGGTCGCGGAGCTCGAGGTAGTACGCGTGGTCGAGCGCCGAGGGCTCGTCGGCCTTGATCCGGCTCCAGCCGTCCGTGCACTTGGCGGCGATCCTGACGCCGTTGGCGCCGCACCCGCCCGGGAACAGCCGGAGCTCGTCGTCGGTCGACGAGTCGGTCGAGTAGATCACCTGGTCTCCGGCCTTGACCACGAGGTCGTCGATGAACCAGCCCGGCCGGTCGAGACCCGGATCGGTGAAGTACGAGAACCGGACGACCGTGCCGCGCCTGCCGGCGAACTGCGAGAGGTCGTACTGGTCCTCGATGAACGGCGAGCCGCTCTCGTACGTTCCGAGGCCTCGGTCGGCCGCCACCTGCGCCGGCCCGCCCGCTGCCGCGCCGCTCGTGCCCGTGATGCCGTTGTCGTAGTTGTTCAGGCACGCCACGCTGTTCGGGTTGACCGCCTTCGACGTCGTGTAGCCGTTCTGCGACGGGAGCGACGTGTAGGTCGCGCCGTCGTTCGAGGTCAACACGAAGCCGTAGTCGAAGTCCCACTCGATGTCCCAGCTGGACTTGAAGGTCAGCGTGATCGGCGTCCCGGCCGGCACGAACTCGAGCTCCGGCAGGGAGAGGTCGAGGTTGTGGCCTGCCTTCGGAGAGCAGCCGAAGTCGTTGCCGCGGCCGGACCACCAGACGTTCGTGTCGTCACCCGCTGTCTGCTCCTGCACCTTGTCCGGGTCGACGATCAACCGGCGGGGCAGCTTCAGCGAGTAGACCTCGCCGTTGTGGACGTTCTGGTCGCCGTTGGCCGCCGAGAGCGTGTACGGCGTGCCCGACGGAGTCCGCCACTGGATCTCGCCGGTGTCGTTCTTGATCTCGTTCCAGTTCGAGACGTTCCGCGTCTCGCCCGGCTGGAGGAACCGCGGGACGACCCAGCCCAGGTCCTGCTTCGAGAAGACCGTCATGTGCTGCGAGTAGTCGCTCGCCATGAGGTTCCAGTCGTTGTAGGCGCTGTACGAGGTCGAGTAGTAGTCGGGCAGCCCGAGATGGTGGCCGTACTCGTGCGAGATCACGCTCGCCTGGTCGATCGCCGTCTCGGGGTTGATGTTGTACGGGCCCACGCGGACGTAGACGGGCAGGTCGTCACGACCCGTGCCGCCGTTCGCCTCGCAGTCCGCGTGCTCGGAATACGTCGTGTCGGTCCAGCACTGCGGCGTCCCCTCGAGATCCGTCAGCTGGTCGTCGGACATGTAGCCGGAGAGGCCGGTGACCGGATCCTGGTACGAGTTCTCGAGCGACGAGGAGTGCGGCCACGGGTTGTCGTACGGAACCGGGTCCTCGCAGAGACCCGCGCCGAGCTGCGACGCGCCGTTCCCGCCGCAGCCGGCGAAGACGACCATGGTGAAGTCGACGAGGCCGTCCTTGTCGGAGTCGAACTCGTTGTAGTCGATCTCCGGGTCGGCGATCGCGACCGCGTCGAAGATCATCTTCGCGGTGTCGCCGCACGCACCGTCGATCCCGATCGTCGTCGCGCTGAAGACCGGGAAGTCACCGCCGTAGTACTCCGTGTCGCCCGGGAGCTGGTACCAGCCGTTCCGGATCCGCTCCTGGTAGAGCGGCGTCCCGGCCGCAGGGCCGAGCGTCGCGCCGTAGCAAGCGCCGCCCGGGAACGGCTGCGAGAACGCGAAGCCGCGCGACTGCCGGTGCGGG
>DASTWB010000043.1:0-5836 GCA_035758725.1 Gaiellaceae bacterium | reverse complement strand
GGAGCTCGAGCTCCTCGTCGTACGTTTCCATGTGTCCTCCTGCTTCCGAAGTGGTGCCGCAGCGGACAGGTCTGGGGTCGGGCGCCTCCTCTCTACGCGAACCCGAGCTGCTCGGGGTACGCCGCCACGAGGCTCCCCTCGAGCAGCGAGATCGCGACGTTCGGCTGGGCCTGGGGGTCGATCGGGAAGCTCTCGCGGATCTCCCGCTCGGGCACCTCGACCTCGAGGGTGAAGGGGCCGTCGGGGACCTCGAGCTGCATGTCCGCGGCGTGGCTGATCTGGGTTCGCGTGGTCACCCGCTCGCGGTAGGCCTCGTCGCCGTCGACGCGGATCGTCACCTCGTCGTCGTCGAAGCCGTCCTGGAGTGCGACGTTCAGCTGCATGGCGCTGCGGGTTGCCGCGGGCCCACGTCCGACACTACGCCGGAGCCGGGGCCGATACAAGGGTCAGCGCGTCGCGGCGAGCTGGCCGCACGCCGCGGCGATGTCGCGGCCGCGGGTGAGGCGGACGGTCGACGGAATTCGAGCCTCGTCGAGCACCCGCTTGAACGCCGCGATCGCCTCGCGCGAGGACCCGTCGTACATCCCCGTCGGGTTGTACGGGATCAGGTTCACCTTGAACACCTCGCGGTCGAGCAGCGCCGTGAGCTCCCGCGCACGGTCGGGCGAGTCGTTGACCCCGGCGAGCATCACGTACTCGACGAAGACCTTGCGGCGCCGGAGCTGGAAGTAACGCCGGCACTCCGCGAGCACGGAGGGGAGGGGATAGCGGTCGTTCACGGGCATGAGCGACGAGCGGAGCCCCGGCTCGGCCGCGTGCAGCGAGAGCGCCAGGCGGATCGGCTCCTCCACCTCGTCGACGAACCGTTTCAGGCCCTGCATCCAGCCGACCGTCGAGATCGTCGTGCGACGGTGGGTGATCCCGAGGTCGGGCAGCCGGCGTGCCGCCGCCACCACCTCGTCGTAGTTGAGGAACGGCTCGCCCATGCCCATGAACACGAGGTGGTCGACCGGCTCGCTGCGGCGGAAGTGCAGGACCTGGTCGAGGATCTCGGACGCCTTCAGGTTCCGTCCGAAGCGCATCTGGCCCGTCGCGCAGAACGTGCAGGTGAGCGGGCAGCCGGACTGGGAGGAGACGCAGACCGAGCGCCGCCGGTCCCGGTAGCGCATGAGCACCGCCTCGACCGGATGGCCGTCCGCGGTGCGGAACAGCGCCTTCACCGTCCCGTCAGCCGACGTGGCCTCGTCCTCGACGGTGAGCGACGAGAACGGCACGAGGGTCGCGAGTTGCGCCCGCAGGCCGCGTGGCACATTCGTCATCTCGTCGTAGCCGCGTGCGCCGCGCGCGGCCCACTCCCAGACCTGGCGGGCGCGGAACGCGGGCTCGCCGGCGTCGGCCAGCGTCCGTTCGAGCAGGGTCAAGTCCACGCCCGGACGGTAGCTGGGAGTCAGCTGCGGAGCGGGAGGCGGAAACGCAGCGTCGGCCCGAGGCGATTCGAGCCGAGGCGCCACGTGGCGCGGTAGACGCCCGGGCCGGCGGCGCGGAAGTTGCGCGCGAACCGGACGACGGACGCCCAGTTCCGGCCGGCCGGCCGCATCGCGAACGTGCGACAGCGAACGGCGCCCGTCGGCGGCCGGACGCAGAGCCGGTAGCGCAGGAAGTACCGCGCGAACGTCGTCAGCTCGAAGTAGACGGCGCCGCTGCGGTTCACGACGCCGTAGCAGACGTCGCCGCTCGGGCTGCAGTAGCTCGCGATCGTCTTGCGCGGCGTCGGGGCCGGCACGGCGGCTGCGACCACGGCGCCGGCGACGAGGAGCACGAGGACGCCCGAGGCGATCAACCGGCGCACGCGGTCAGCATACGCCGGGACGCGTTACGGTTCCTCCGTGGGTCTGCGCGCCGCCATCTGTGCGCTCCTCGCCACCGTCGCCTTGCCTGCCACCGCGCACGCCGCCGTGTCCGTGGGCGCCTACGGCAACACCGCCCGGTTCGACCGGCTGACGGGGCAGCGGACGGAATCCGGCCTCGTCTTCCTCGGGTGGGACCAGGGGCGGTCGTGGGGATCGAGCTACGGCCTCTTCCTCGACAGGCTCGGCGCCCGACCGCACATCGCGCTCCATCCCGAGGGCCGCGGACGGCTGCTGACGCCCAGCGCCATCGCGCTCGGAAAGGGGGACCCGCACCTGATCGGCCTCGCCCAGGCGATCGCCGAGTCCGGGAAGCCGGCGATCGTCCGGCCGCTGGCGGAGATGAACAACTCGAAGAACCCGTACTGCGCGTTCACCCCCGGCGGCGGGAGGCGCGGGGCCGCCTACTCGACCCGCTGGTACCGCAAGGCCTTTCAGCGCATCTTCATCCTCCTGCACGGCGGCACGGCGGAGCAGCTGACGGGCCGCCTCCGCGCGCTCGGGATGCCCGGCGTGCGCACGGACCTCCCCGCGAGCCGCGCTCCGCGCATGACGGTCGTCTGGAATCCGCTCGCGGTCGGCGTGCCGAACGTCCCGGGCAACCACTTCCGCGACTACTTCCCGGGCGCCCGCTACCTCGACGCGTACGGGAACAACTACTACGACACGGGCGGCGGCTTCGCCTTCCACCGGACGGAGGAGCTGTACATGGCGTACCCGCGGGAACCGTTCATGTTCCCGGAGTGGGGCCTGTCCGTCGACGATCCCGGCTACGTGCAGGCGTTCGCGAGGTTCGTCCGCGGCCACCGGCGCGTCCGGTTCATCAGCTTCTTCAACGGCCCGGCCGGCGGGCCGTACGACATCGGCACGAAGCCGCGGAGCCGGGCCGCCTACCGGCGCTTCATCGTTCCCCTCTCGCGTTGACGACACCTTCCGAAACGATCCCGATGGGTTCAGAATCGACACCAGCAGAGCGGAGACAGGCTCGATCGGGCGCAGGCGGCTCGTCCGCGCCGTGTTCAGGCCCGTGCTGGCTGCGGTGCACGGCGCGGGCGACGCCCGATCGTGGGATCGCGTGAGCTACACCGCCGCCGACGACCGCTACACGCGGATGGAGTACCGGCGCAGCGGACGCAGCGGGCTCCTGCTCCCCGCCGTCTCGCTCGGGCTCTGGCACAACTTCGGGAACGACGACCGGCCGATGGACGTCGGCCGGGCGATCATCCGGCGGGCGTTCGACCTCGGCATCACCCATTTCGACCTGGCCAACAACTACGGACCGCCGTACGGCTCGGCCGAGGAGAACTTCGGCCGGATCCTCCACGAGGACCTCGCGCCGTACCGCGACGAGCTGATCATCTCGACGAAGGCGGGCTACGACATGTGGCCGGGCCCGTACGGGGAATGGGGGTCGCGGAAGTACCTGCTCTCGAGCCTCGACCAGAGTCTCCGCCGGATGGGGCTCGAGTACGTCGACATCTTCTACTCGCACCGCTTCGACCCCGATACCCCGCTCGAGGAGACGATGGGCGCGCTGGACACGGCGGTCCGGCTGGGCAAGGCGCTCTACGTCGGGGTCTCGTCGTACTCGGACGTGAAGACGGAGGAGGCGGCGGCGATTCTCCGCGGGCTCGGCACGCCGTTCGTCATCCACCAGCCGTCGTACTCGCTGCTCAACCGGTGGATCGAGGACCGGCTGCTCGACACGCTCGAGCAGCTCGGCATCGGCTGCATCGTCTTCTCGCCGCTCGCGCAGGGGATGCTCACGACCAAGTACCTGCAGGGGATCCCGGAGGGCTCGCGGGCCACCCGCGACAGCTCGCTCTCGCCCGACCTCCTGACCGACGAGACGCTGGAGAAGATCCGGGAGCTGAACGCGATCGCCGAGCGGCGGGGCCAGTCGCTCGCCCAGATGGCGATCGCCTGGGTGCTCCGTGATCCCCGGGTGACGTCGGCGCTGATCGGCGCCAGCAGCGTCGCCCAGCTCGAGGACAGCCTGTCGGCGCTCGATCGGCTCGACTTCGCCGACGACGAGCTCGCCGAGATCGACCGGTGGGCGACGGAGAGCGGCGTCAACATCTGGGCCGCCTCGAGTCGCGAGTAGCCGAGATGCTTCCGGCCGGCGCTCCGCCCATCCTCGTCACGCCTGCGCCGTACGAGGTGTCGTTCGGCAGGATCGCGGGCCGCGTGAGCCCGGCGGCGCGGATGGTGATCGTCAGCGTCGACGGACGGGTCGTCGCGAAACGAGACCTCGTGCGCCGCAGCGCGTTCGACTTCCACGTCGAGCTCCCCCAACGGGACCTCCGGCTGACGGTGAGCGCCGTCTACGACGAGGGTGGGCGCGCGGCGACGACGGTGAGGCCGGTTTTCGGGCTGCCTCGCTCGGCCACCCCGCGGGCGCCGCCGCGAAGGAGCTTCGAGGATCCGCGGCTCGCCCGCGACATCCGGGCGCTTGCTGCGCGGTTTCCGGGAACCTGCGCGATCTTCGTCCAGGACCTCCGCACCGGCGCCGGGGCGGCCTGGAACGCGCGGGCCGAGTTTCCAGCGGCCTCGACGCTCAAGGTCGGGATCGCGATCGAGGTGCTGCGGGCGCTTCGCGGACGCCCGACGGCGGGCGGACAGCTCGATCGGCTCTTGCGCAAGGCGATCATCCCGTCCGACGACAAGGCGGCCAACGACCTGCTCACGTGGCTCGGCGGCTCGACCTCGGGAGGCTCTGCCCGCGTGAACGCCACCTTCCGCGCGCTCGGCCTGGCCGATACGGAGATGTACGGCGGGTACATCGTCCCGTCCGGCGAGATCCCGCTCCGGACGGACTCGCAGCCGCGTTTCGTCGGCAAGCGGACGAGCGCGTGGGACTTCGCGCGGCTCCTGCGGTACCTCCACGAAGCAGCGGAGGGGAAGGGCAGGCTGGCGCGGCGTGGCGGCGTCGTGCCGGGCGAGGCGAAGTACCTCCTCTACCTGCTCGCGCACTCGCGTCCGGGCTATCTCGACAGGTACCTCGGGGGAACAGGCGTCACCGTGCTCAACAAGCCCGGCTGGATCACACGGGCGCGACACGACGGCGGCCTCGCGTTCTGGCGCGGCGGCGGATTCGTCGCGGTCGTGCTCACCTTCAACGAGCGCGGGGTCGGCGTCTCGTCCGAGGTCCTCGCGGGTCGTGTCGCCCGGACTGCGCTCGCGCGGTTCTCCCGGCGCCCGAGCGGCGCGTCGTACGCTGGCGGTGTGGCGCGGGCGCCTTCGGTGGAGGAGCGGGACCGGATCCTGGAGCGGATCCGCGAGCTGTGTCTCGCGCTTCCCGAGACCACGGAACGCCTGAGCCACGGCCACCCGACGTTCTTCGTGCGCGGCCGACGATCGTTCGCGATGGTGCTGGACGACCATCACGGCGACGGCCGCTTCGCGCTGTGGTGCGCGGCGGAGGACGGGGTCCAGGAGATGCTCGTCGAGGCCGATCCCGAGCGGTTCTTCCGTCCGCCGTACGTCGGCCACCGGGGCTGGCTCGGCGTCCGCCTCGACCGGGGGCTCCACTGGGAGGAGCTCGCGGGGATCCTGGAGGACGCCTACGCCGAGGTCGCGCCGCAGAAGCTCGTCGAGGAGGCCCTCCGCCGCGGGCGATAGACGAGTCTTCCCGGCCGCGTCAGCGTTGGCGTGACGGCAGGAAGACGTGGCGACCGGGATCTCGGCGCCGCTCGTGGCATTCGCGAGGAACGCACCGGCTGCGACCGCCGGTCAGAACCGGGTGATTCACCACGGACGTGACGGGGAAAACGGGCCCGGCGGCTCCCTCAGCCGGCGGGAGCCTGCTGCTGCGCCGCCGCGGCGGGGACGTCGGACCGCCTGAGGACGCCGACGGCCACTCCGAAGGCGGCGAGCGCGAAGACGGCGGCGACGGCGAAGCCCCAGCGGTAGCCGCCGGTGATGTCCTC
>DASTWB010000008.1:0-3158 GCA_035758725.1 Gaiellaceae bacterium | reverse complement strand
CCGTCTCGACCGCCCAGGCCTCCTTCGACGCGCCGCCCGGGAGCAGCCGGAGCGAGAGCACGGGCTGCCCCAGCTTGGCGGCGAGCTCCTCCGCCCAGGGAGGCGCTACCAAGCCGATTGGCCTCCGTCCACGACGAGCGTATGGCCCGTCACGTAGGCGGCAGCCGGGGAGGCGAGGAAGACGACGACGCCCTTGAGGTCCTCCGGGCCGCCGAACCGCCCGAGCGGGATCCGACTCGTGAGCTCCTCGCCGTGCTGTTCGAGCACGAAGTTGGCCATGTCCGACGGGAACCAGCCCGGCGCGATCGCGTTGACCCGGATCCCGTGGCGCGCCCACTTGCAGGCCAGGTCTCGCGTGAAGGCGATCACGCCGCCCTTGGTGGCGTTGTAGACGATCGTGTTCATGATCTCCGGCGGCCCGCCGCGAAGGCCCGCGACAGAGGCGATGTTCACGATCGCGCCGCCCGCCCCGCGCTGGATCATCGCCCGGCCCGCCGCCTGCGCGAACAGGAAGACGCCGGTGAGGTTGACGTCGACGACCTTGTTCCAGCCCTCGAGCGGCATGTCCTCGGGGGATGCACCCCAGACGGTGCCCGCGTTGTTGACGAGGATGTCCACGGCGCCGAAGTCGGCGACGGTGCGGTCGACCACCGCCTGGACCTGCTCCGGATCGCGCACGTCGCACCGGAGCCCGAGCGCGCGCACGCCCAGCCGCTCGAGCTCCGCGGCCGCCGCCTCGCACCGTTCCGCCTGGCGGGCGCAGACGACGACGTCGGCGCCCGCCTCCGCGAGCCCCTGCGCCATCTGGCGGCCGATGCCCTTCCCGCCGCCGGTGACGATCGCCGTCCTGCCGCCGAGGTCGAAGAGGCTCATCGGGCCGCCTCGGCCACGGCTCGCAGCGTCCCCGGGTCGCGGGTCGAGATCAGGAGCGTCGTCGCGCCCGATTCCCGCCACGCGGCGAGCCGGTCGCGGATCCGGTCCGCGGGCCCGACGAGCGCCATCTCGTCGATCAGCGCGTCCGGGACCGCGGCAGCGGCATCGCGCTGCCGCCCCTCGAGGAACAGGTCCTGGATCGTCCGTGCCTCCGCCTCGTACCCGTAGCTCGCCACGAGGTCGTTGTAGAAGTTCGCCCCGCGCGCGCCCATGCCGCCGATGTAGAGCGCGTAGTAGCCGCGCAGTGCGTCGCGGGCCGCGTCCACGTCGTCCAGCGCGAGCGCCGGCACCGACGGCGCGATGTCGAAGCCCTCGCGGGCGAACGGTGCCGGAAAGGTCTCGCGCGCGCGCTCCGGCGAGAAGAAGATCGGCAGCCAGCCGTCCGCGATCTCGGCGGCGAGCTCGACGGCGCGCGGCTTGAACACGGCGAGGTAGATCGGGATCTCGGCGCGGATCGGCCGCGTCATCAGCTTCAGCGGCTTCCCGAGACCCGTCGCTCCGGGGCCCGTGTACGGCACCTGGTAGTGCTCGCCGCTGTACTCGACCGTCTCGCGGCGAAGCGCCGAGCGGACGATCTCGACGTACTCGCGGGTCTTCCCGAGCGGCTTCCCCCAGCGCTGGCCGTGCCAGCCCTCGACGACCTGCGGCCCGGAGACGCCGAGCCCGAGCAGGAAGCGGCCGCCCGACATCAGGTCGAGGGTCGCGGCCGTCATCGCCGTTGCGGCCGGGGTCCGGGCCGGGATCTGGAAGATCGCCGATCCGACCTTCAACGTCGTCGTGGTCGCGGCGAGCCAGGCCAGCACGGTCGCGGAGTCCGTCCCCCACGCCTCCGCGGCCCAGGCCGAGTCGTAGCCGAGCCCCTCCGCCTCCTGCGCGAGGGCGATCAGCTCCGTCGGGTTCGTCCCGGGCGGCGCGTACCCCATGTAGAAGCCGAGCCGCATCCCGTGCGATGCTAAACGGATGGCGGTCACGGAACTCGCTCCGCCGGCGGAGATCGAGGAGCTGCGCGGGCGCTACCGCGCCTTCATGGAGGAGCACGTCTACCCGAACGAGCGCGCGCTGCACGGGGACGACGCGGAGCTGATCCGCTCGCTCCAGGCGAAGGCGAAGGAGCAGGGCCTCTGGGCGCCGCACGTGCCTCCCGAGGCAGGCGGCACCGGCCGGGGGTTCCTCGCCTACGCGTTCCTGAACGAGGAGATCGGGCGCTCGACCTACGCGCAGCTCGTCTTCGGCTGCCAGGCTCCCGACGCCGGCAACGCCGAGATCCTGTACCTCTTCGGGACGGACGAGCAGAAGGATCGATGGCTCCGCCCGCTCGTCGCCGGCGAGATCCGCTCCTTCTTCTCGATGACCGAGCCGGAGGTGCCCGGATCCGATCCGACGACGCTCCGGACGACGGCCCGCCGAGAGGGCGACGAGTGGGTGATCGACGGCCACAAGTGGTTCTCGTCCGGCGCGGAGGGCGCGGCCTTCGGGATCGTGATGGCCGTGACGGATCCGGACGCCGAGCCGCACCGCCGTGCGTCGCAGATCATCGTCCCGGCGGAGACGCCCGGCGTGGACGTCGCGCGGCCGGTTCCGGTCCTCGGTCACACCGGGAGCGGCTGGTCGACGCACTGTGAGGTCTGGTACCGCGGCGTCCGCGTGCCGGTCGAGAACACGCTCGGCGAGCCCGGCGACGGGTTCCGGATCGCGCAGAAGAGGCTCGGGCCGGGGCGAATCCACCACGTGATGCGCTGGCTCGGCCAGATGCAGCGGGCGTTCGAGCTGCTGTGCTCGTACGCGCTCGAGCGCGAGGCGTTCGGCTCCCGGCTCGCGGACAAGCAGACGGTGCAGAACTGGATCGCCGACTCCGCCGCGGAGATCCACGCCTGCCGGCTGATGACGCTCGACGCGGCGGGCAAGATCGACGCGGGCGACGAGGCCCGGGTGGAGATCTCGCTGATCAAGTTCTACGCCGCGCGTGTCCTCCACGACGTGATCGACCGGGCGATCCAGGTCCACGGCGCGCGCGGGCTGACCGACGAGACACCGCTCGGTGCGATGTACGCGATGGCCCGCGGCGCGCGGATCTACGACGGGCCGGACGAGGTGCACCGGATGGTCGTCAGCCGGCGGATCCTCAAGGAATTCGAGCGGGGCGGGACGTGGCGGTTCTCGTAAGGACGAACCGGCGCGTGACGCTCGCGGAGCGTCCGACGGGGTTCCCGGCGGAGTCCGACTTC
>DASTWB010000277.1:0-2174 GCA_035758725.1 Gaiellaceae bacterium | reverse complement strand
ACAACCGGCCGACGTCGGCGGCCGCGGTCGCCCACGAGCTGGCGCAGGCTTCCCCCGAACCGGCCACCGAGCCCGTTCAGGCTCCCTGGGAGACCGCGGCGACTGAGGTGCTCGGACGCCCGAGCCGGGCGATCCGCGTCTCGCGGTCGCAGGCCGCGGTCGCCGGCGTGCTCGGCATCGCGGCGCTTGCCGCGGGCCTCGCGTTCGGCCTCACGCGCGGCGGAGACGACCCGGCGCCGCCGCCTGCCCAGCCGGTGCGGGCCGACGTCCTCCCGCGCGGCGAGACGCCGGCCGAGACGGCCAGGCAGCTCGCGGGCTGGCTGCGCGAGCGCGCGGGCTAGGCGAGCGGCGGTTCGAGCGTCTCCGAGGTCTTCTCGACCTCGGGGCCGAACGTGATGCCCTCACGGGCGAGCGCGAGCTGCACTTCCTCCCGCGCCTTGTAGATCCGCCACTTGACGGTTGCGAGCGTGATCTCGAGGGAGTCGGCGATCTCGGTGTACGAGAGGCCGACGACATCCCGGAGCAGCAGCGCCATCTTCAGGTCGACCGTGAGGTCGTTGACGGCGCGCCAGACGGCGTCCATCGCCTCGACCCGCTCGACCGGCGCGTCCAGCACCTCGAGCGGCGGGATGTCGTCGAGGCAGACGACAGCGCGCGGGCGTCTCTCCACCGCGCGGAGCTCGTCCAGCACCCGGTTCTTCGTCACCTGGAAGAGCCAGGTCGTGAACCGGCAGCGCAGGGAGAACTTCGGGAGGCCCTGGTAGACGCGGAGGAAGACTTCCTGGGTCAGATCCTCGGCGAGCGCGCGGTCCCCGACCAGACGCAGCACATAGTTGTACACCGGCGTCTCGTAGGCACGGACAATCAGGTTGAAGGCCCGCTCGTCGCCGTGCTGCGCCTTCTTCAGGACACCGAAATCTGGCTGGGGGAGGGCCAAGGGACTGGAGTATATCCGGGTTGTTAGGTGACCGATATCAAGTTTTTGCCGGTCATCTGTAAAGGCTTATCGAGTCCGAGGATTGCGAGCGCCGTGGGAGCCAGGTCGGCGAGTTCCCCCTCGGAAATCGACTCGCTCGTATCGGTCAGCACAAGCGGGACGAGATTCGTCGTGTGGGCGGTGTGAGGGCCGCCGTCGTCGTCCAGCATCTGCTCGGCGTTCCCGTGGTCGGCGGTGATCAGGCAGACGCCGCCCCGGCGCTCGACCGCGTCGACGATCCGCGCCAGGCACGTGTCGACGGTCTCCACGGCCCTCACGGCGGCCGGGATGGAGCCCGTGTGGCCGACCATGTCGGGATTGGCGAAGTTGAGGACCGCGAACGCGAAGTCATCCGATTCGAGCGTCTGGACGAAGCGGTCGGTGACCTCGGGCGCAGACATCTCGGGCTTGTGGTCATAGCTCGGGACGTCGCGCGGGGACGGCACCAGGACGCGGACTTCGCCCGGCCACTCCTCCTCCCTGCCCCCGTTGAAGAAGTAGGTGACGTGCGCGTACTTCTCCGTTTCGGCGACGTGGAGCTGGCGGAGACCGTTCCCCGCAAGCACCTCGGCGAGCGTCTCGCGCACCTCCTGCTCGGCGAAGGCGACGGGACAGTCGAAGTCCTCTCGGTACCGCGTCATCGTCACTACGTCGAATCCTGAGGCCAGGAGTTTCTCCGTCAACTGCCTCACGCGGTCCGGGCGGAAGTTGAACACGATCGCAACATCTCCAGGTTCGAGGCGCGGCCGGCCCTCGAGGACGACCGGCTCGATGAACTCGTCCGTGATCCCTTCGTCGTAGCTCCGCCGGACCTCTGCGACGGGATCCGATCCGTGAGCGCCCTCGCCGCCCGTCAGCGCTGCCAGGGCGCGCTCGGTGCGGTCCCAGCGTTTGTCGCGATCCATCGCGTAGTAGCGACCGGCGATCGTCGCGATCTTGTCCACCGGCAGCTCGGCCAGGTCGTCGACGGACGATGTCGGAGAGACGTCGCGACCGTCGGTGAACGCGTGGATCCACGTCCGGTCCTCCATCCCCTCCCGGCGCGCAAGGTCGAGGAGCGCGCGCAGGTGGTCGATGTGCGAGTGCACGCCGCCGTAGGAGACGAGGCCGAGGAGATGGACGTCCCCGCCACGCGCGTTGGCCCGCTGGAATGCCTGGACGAGAGCGGGATTCGCGAAGAGCTCGCCGCTTTCGATCG
>DASTWB010000216.1:0-5226 GCA_035758725.1 Gaiellaceae bacterium | reverse complement strand
CGAGCAGAACTGGGAGCTGCCCGATCTACCGGCCTCGCCCTTCGGCACCGATCCGACCCTGGCGTCGATCGGCTTCGAGAACGGGGGAGCGGCCGGCTCGGCCTCGCCCCTCACCTGGTCGGCCGCGTCGTTCGTGCGGCTGGCGAACGATCTCGCCGCGGGCCGGAACGTCGTGCGGCCGGCGGCCACGCACGCGCGCTACGTCGCCCACTCCCAGGGCCAGACAACGCTGACCGTGACGAGCCCTGCGGACAACTCGTCGGTCGCCGGCTCGCCGGTCACGGTGACCGGGACCACGGCTCCCGGGAACACCGTCTACGTCGCAGCGACGAACACGGACGCGAACTCGGCGACCACCGTCGCCTCGGTGGCCGCGCCCACGGGCTCCTTCAGCGTCGACGTCGCGGTGACGGGCGGCACGAACGTCCTCAACGTCGTCGCGGTCAGCCCGAGCGGCGCCACCGCGCATGCGAGGCGCACGGTGCTCTTCGACTTCGTGCCCGGGACGCTGCTCCTCGACGTGACCGACCCGGACGGTGACGACAACGGCCCCGGCAACTACGCGTATCCGACCTTCGCAGGCTTCCACCCCGGCGCCTTCGACATCCAGCAGTTCCAGGTCTACGACTCCGGCGCCGACGTCACGTTCCGGCTGAAGACCCGCGACCTGTCGGAGACATTCGGCAGCCCGCTGGGCGCGCAGCTCGTCGACGTCTACGTGCGCGTGCCCGGCGCTCCCACGACGTCGACCGCGGCGGCTCACCCGCTGCGCAACTTCACTGTCGCGCCGGGTTTCGCGTGGAGCCGGCTGATCCAGGTGCAGGGCTTCGGTCAGCGGTACGTCGACGCGGGCGGGAACACCCTCGGGACGGTGTCGATCAGCGCGAACGCGATCTCGCGTTTCATCACGTTCAGCGTCCCCAAGGCGTCGCTCGGCACGCCGGGCCCCGGCTGGGGCTTCACCGTGGTCCTCACCGGCCAGGACGGCTTCAGCCCGGACCAGGCCCGCGGGTTCACACCCACGCCGCAGGACTTCCAGTTCGGCGTCTGCGCGGCTGCGAGCGCCGATCCGCACTGCACGTTCAATCCGGGCCTCGTGCCGAAGGCCGTCGACGTGATCACGGGCCTGGGAGTCGACCAGTCCACCGAGCTCGACTACACCCTCGGGCCGGTGGTGCTCACCGGCGTCAGCCTCCCCTAGGAGCCTCCTGGCGCAGCGCCGACGGCGGGACGCCGAACTCCCGGCGGAACGTCTCCGTGAAGTGGCTGTGGCTCGAGAATCCGAGCTCGAGGGCGAGCATCGTCAAGCCCTCGGCCTGGGTCGGCAGGCGCTCGAGCGCGGCACGAAGGCGAAGGGAGCGCTGGTACGCGGCGACGGTGAAGCCCGTCTCAGCCCGGAAGACCCGCGAGAGGTGGTAGGCGGAGGTGCGCATCCCGGCCGCGAGGCGGTCGAGCGGCAGCGGCTCCGGGAACGATCGCGCGATCAGGGCCTTCGTTCCCTCTGCGAGCTCGCGGTGTGCCGCCCTCGTCCGGTCCCTCCCCGCCCGTCCGGCCCTCCGCGTGCGGCTCAGCGCTGCGCGCACGAGGGCGAGCGCTCCATCCTCCGCGGCGCGCGGGTCGATCGCGCCGGCGCGCAGCCTCCGGACCAGGAGATGGCGCTGGAGATACGTGTGCCGGTCGTTCGGCGCATGGATCGTTCGCAGCCGCTTGTCGTCGTCGAGCGCGTCCGCAGCCAGCCGCTCGAAGAGGGTCGGGCCGAGGCGGACGAACACGCAGTGGTCGCCGTGCTCGCTCTCGAGGCGCCGCCGGTAGAGCTGGCCCGCGTCGTAGAAGATCGTGTGGTTCGCCGTCGTCAGCACCCGGCCCTTGTCGACCTGGTCGATGACGACGGGGGTCAGCGGGAACACGACGTGCGGCTCGTCGCCGATGAAGTTCGTCTCGTGCCAGGCGGGGTCGTCAGGCGGGCAGCGGAACTCGCCGACGGCAAGGCGCTTCGTCTCGAGCAGGTACGTGCTCGACGCCACGCACGCTCTGACGCGCGTTTCGGCAGGGGGTTAGCGGGGCCCCGGAGTGTCGGGGTCCCGCGCTGGCCGGGGGGTCAGTCGTCGTTTCCGTGGCGAACGCCGGCGACGATGTAGACGTGGTCGCCGGTCGCCGCCGCCAGAAGCGCATCCGGCACGCCGTCCCGGGTCACGTCACCGAGGCCCACCGCGTCGAAGCCGAGGTTCTCGCCGGCCGTCGTGCTCGTGATCGTGCGCAGGAGCGAGGCGTCGGCGCCCGAGAAGATCTCTACCTTCCCCGCTTGCGGCGCACCCGCGCTGGACATGTACGAGCCGACGATCACGTCCTGCCGGCCGTCGTGGTTCACGTCGCCGGCTCCACGGCCCGGACCGAGGCCCTCGCCCTCCTCGCCGAGCCAGGCGTGGAGCTCGCTGCCGTCGCGCCCGGAGAACACCGCCGCGCGGCCGGCCTCGACGCCGTTCGTGCGGTCCGAGTAGTCGCCGACGTAGATGTCCGGGGTCCGGTCGCGGTTCACGTCGCCGATCCCGGCGACGAAGAACGACCCGAACTGGACGCCGAGCGCCGACGGCGCAATCGTGTACAGGCGCTCCCCCGTCCGGCCCGAGTAGACGTACACCTTCCCGCGCGGCCGTCCGTCGGGGGCGAGCGCCTCGCGGGCTCCGACGATCTGATCCGGAACCCGGTCGCCGTTCACGTCTTCGGTCCACCCGACGCCGGATCCGAACTCGTCGCCGACGGCGTCTCCCTCCAGCGTCCGGAGGAGCTCGTAGGTGCGGCCGGAGTAGATGTACGCCCGTCCTTCGTTGCCGTGGGTGTGGTACGCCGAGGCGCCGATCAGGATGTCGGGCCGCCGGTCGCCGTCGACGTCGCCGGCGCTCGCTGCGGCCCAGCCGAACGCATCTCCGTCCTCCTCGCCCACGAAGCGGTGCAGCACTCGGCCGGTGCGGCCCGAGACGAGATCGAGGTACCCGGGGCCGTGCGCGGCGTCGGCCGCGGGGGCTCCGAGCAGGATGTCGTTCGCCCTGTCGCCGTCCACGTCTCCGGCGTCGGCCACGGAGAACGCAAACCAGTCGCCGGCGCTCCCGTCCCACCGCCGGATGAGCTCGCCCGTGCGGCTCGAGTAGAGGAACGCCGAGCCCCGGTCGAGGTTCGGGCCGTTGAACGCCTCGCTCACGAGCGCGTTCAGGCGGTGCCTGTGTCCGGGAGCCGCGACGGGGCTGACCGCCCAGCCGAAGCTCTGGCTTCCCTCGCCGTCGAACTGCCTAACGACGTGCACGTCGGGCTCGAGGAACGTGCCACCCGCCGCGAACGCGGCCGTCGCGGCCCCGAGCAGCGCGATCGCCGCCACGAGCACGAAGCGCACCTTCTTCCGTCTTCCGGCCATGTTGCCCCTACCTCCTCGAATCGCTGACGGTGATGCGATTCCAAGGTGGCCGGACCGGGACGCCGCCGCTATCAGGATCCTGCTCGGTTCGCGTCCTGCCAGGGCGCCGACCGGAGTAGGCTCGCCCGATGGGGAAGATCGAGAGCCGCCTCGCGGAGCTCGGGCTCGCGCTTCCCGTCCCGCTCGTTCCGCCGGGCAACTTCCGGTTGGTGAAGGTGCATGATGGGCTCGCATACGTCGCCGGCCACGGGCCGTTCGACGGCTCGAACCTGCTCGTCCAGGGCCTCGTCGGCCGCGATCTGACATTGGACGAGGCGTACGAGGCGGCCCGCCTGACGGGGCTCTCGATCCTCGCCGCCCTCAAGGAGGAGCTCGGCGAGCTCGACCGCGTGACCCAGTGGCTTCGCGCCGTCGGCTACGTGCACTGCGAGCCCGGGTTCGGGCAGAACGCTGCGGTCATGAACGGGTTCAGCGACCTGATCGTGGAGCTGTGGGGCGATGCCGGACGTCACGCGCGATCGGCGCCCGGTCAGGGCCCATCGCCGCTCAACGTCCCGATCGTCGTCGACGCGATCGTCGCAGTCGACTAGGCGCCTCGGAGGCTCGAGCCCCCGGTGTTCGTCCTCGGGATCCTCTGGCCCGCGGGGCCGGCGCCGCACCGACGAAGCCGCGCGGGGCGGCTCTGCCAGGATCTCGCCGACAACGCCGCGCAAAGGAGGAGCAGATGCTCAAGGAGTTCAGGGACTTCCTGTTCCGGGGGAACATCATCGAGCTGGCCGTCGCGTTCGTGATGGGCGTCGCGTTCGCCGCAGTCGTCAACTCGCTGGTGAACAACCTCGTCATGCCGGTGATCGCGATGATCATCGGGAAGCCCGACTTCAGCGACCTCACGTTCACGATCAACGACGCCGTGTTCCGCTACGGCGCGTTCATCACGGACGTGATCCAGTTCCTCGCGATCGCGGCCGCGGTCTTCTTCTTCATCGTCAAGCCGGTCACGGCGATGACGGCCCGCATGCGGCGCGAGCCGGTCGAGGAGGGCATGCCGGACGAGGAGCGGCGGCACCAGGAGGTCCTCGCGGCGTTGGGACAGATTTCGCGCTGAGGCTCAGCCCGCCGGGTGATTCGCGCCGGCCGTCGCCGCCGGGGCGGCCGCCCTGTCCGAGCGCTCGCGCCAGAGGCGAGAGGGCCACCAGGTCCTCTCGCCGAGCTCCCACGTCAGCGCAGGCACGAGGATCGACCGGACGACGAGCGTGTCGAGCAGCACGCCGAACGCGACCGTGAACCCGATCTGCGTGAGCGCCACGAGCGGCAGGACGCCGAGGACGGCGAACGTGCCTGCCAGCACCACCCCTGCAGAGGTGATCACGCCGCCGGTCACGGCGAGGCCGCGCCGCATCGCCTCGTGCGTCGGCATGCCGAGCGCCTCCTCGCGGACGCGCGCCATGAGGAAGATGTTGTAGTCGACCCCGAGCGCGACGAGGAAGATGAACGCGAAGAGCGCGTAGCTCGGGTCCTCGCCGGCGAAGCCGAAGACCCAGTCGAACATGAGCACGCTGAAGCCGAGGGCCGCGAAATACGACAGCAGCACCGTCGCCATCAGCACGAGCGGCGCCGCCAGCGCGCGCAGGAGCAGCACGAGAATCAGCAGCACGACGGCGAGGACAAGCGGGACGAGAAGCTTCGTGTCACGGCTCGTGGCAGCGCGAAGGTCGGTCTCCTCCGCGGTCGCACCGCCCACGAGAACCTCGTCGCCGGCGATCTCGCGCAGGCGGTCACGAAGCGAGGAGACCTGCCCGAACGCCTCCGTGCTGAACGGG
>DASTWB010000146.1:0-13776 GCA_035758725.1 Gaiellaceae bacterium | reverse complement strand
TCGGGCGGCGTGTCCGTAGGCCCGCACGACCTCGTCCGGTCCGTCGGTGCCGCCGTCGGCATCGAGGAGGTCTTCTGGGGTGTCGCGGTCAAGCCCGGCAAGCCGGTGTGGTTCGGCGTGCACGGGCGGACGCTCGTCTTCGGCCTCCCCGGGAACCCGGTGTCCTCGCTCGTGGCGTTCGAGCTCTTCGTCCGGCCCGCGGTGCTGGCGCTGCAGGGGCTGCGGGACCCGCTGCCGCGCTTCGATCCCGGCCGGCTCGCGCGGCCCATCCGGCCGAACCCTGAGCGGACCGAGCTTGCGCGGGCGCGGTCGTCGGTCGTGGACTCAGTGGTACGTCTCGACGTCCTCCGCGGGCAGGAGTCGCACATGATCGGGGCCGCCGCGGAGGCCGACGCGCTCGTGCTGATCCCACCCGGGACGGAAGAGCTGCCGGCCGGCGCGCCCGTCAGCTACCTGCGGCTCGCCTGAGGTCCTCCGCCATCCGGCGGCCGAGGGCGAGGCCGAGGAGCCGCCCGACGAGCTGGCGGAGCGGGCCGCGCGGCGGCCGTTCGCGGGCGTCGGGATACGGGGCGTACCGACCTCCGGCGATCGCCGTCAGCTGCGCTCCCGCGGCGAGCCACGCGAGCGCGACGATGATCGCGGGCAGCGGGACGTAGCCGATCGCGACCAGCTCGAGCACGTACCACGGCGCGTCCACGCCGAGGTCGTACCGCCAGGCGAACGACCCGAGGAGGATCGCCGGTCCCAGGAGGCCCGCCGCCAGCACGCCGGCGCGCACCCAGATCGCGCTCTCGCGGACCTGCGGCAGCCACAGCCAGGCGTGCAGCGAGGGCAGGAGGAAGATCAGCGCGAAGGCGTTCATCGCGACCGTGAGCAGCGCGAGCACCGCGAGGACCAGGAGCGCGGACGTCTGTCCCCCCAGTTCCTCCTCCGGCGAGACCGGCCGCCGCGGAAGGAGCCGCTCGCGTCCTACGAGCCAGCTTGCGAAGCCGAAGACGGCAAAGACGATCAGGGTGGCGATCGGCCAGTCGCCGGCGAGCGTGGTGTCCGGGGGTGGCGGGCGCTCGACGTCGGGCCAGGCGCCGACGAGGGCGAGCAACCCGAACACGAGCCCGATCCAGAGCCAGAACGCCAGCCGCGTCCGGTAGCTCCTGAACGCCGGAGCAAGCGGGATGCGCCGGCGCCGGCAACGCGCGAAGAGGTCGACCACCGCCAGGAGGAACGGGAGCAGTGCCGCGATCAGCACGAGCTGGACCGCCCACCCCTGAACGATCCTCGCGCCGAGGTAGATGTAGGTCGAGGTGTCCCGCGCCAGTGCCACGCCCTCGTCGAGCGAGCCGAGCAGCGCCTCCGCCGCGCGGCCGATCTGGCCGATCCGGCGATCGTTGAGGCTCTCGAGCGTGTCGGTGGCCGGTCTCGGAGGTCGCGGTCCGGCCGTGGTGAAGCTGAGCGCAGGGATGCCCGTGCCGATGAACGGCGCCTGTTCGTAGAGGCTGAAGGGGAAGGCGAGGTCGATCAGCTGCCCGGCGGCGCTCGTCCGCCGGGGCTCGGTGCCCGTGCGCTCGATTACGCGTGCCGCGGCCGTCTCGACGAGCGAGGCATCCGGTGAGCGAGGACGGTCGGGCGCGATGTCGATCCGGAGCGTGTCCTCGCCGCCGATCGCGACGAGGTTGAGCGCCGCGGAGATCCGGCCTCGGTACGGCGAGGTCTCGAGGAACCGGGCTGTCCCCAGCCCGCCGTACGAGCCGCCGTCGGACGAGAGGAAGACGATCGTGTGCGTGGGGCTCGCGGGCGCGCGCTCCTGGCCGGGGGCAGGCGCGGCGCGAAGCCCGTACCCACGGGCGAGCTCGAGCAGGACGCCGGTTCCGGACGCGTTGTCGTTCGCGCCCTGGCCCGTCGTCCCGAGGTTGTCGCGGTGCGCGACTACGACCAGGACGTCGGGCGAGCGCCCCGGCGAGACAGCGATCACGTTGTCGAGGTCGACCTTTCCCTGCTCCGGTACCTGCGCCCGGAAGCGGTCCCGCTGCACGCGGAATCCGAACGAGGCGAGCCGCTCTGCGACCCAGTCCGCGGCCTCTCCCGCGGTCGGCGAGCCCGGCGTCCGGTTCGGGAACTGCGTCGCGAGCTCGCGTGCGGACTGCGTTGCGCCCACCTGGTCGAACGCCGGAGGGAAGGTCGGGGGCGGGAGGGCCTCGGGCCGCGTGATCGTGAACGCCGCGACCAGGAGCGGGATGGCGACGAGCAGCGCAGTGCCGCGGTACGCGCGCGCGTTCACGGGCCGCTCGAGCGAGCCGGGCCGCGGCCGCCTCCGCGAGGCTGGTGGCCGGAAAGGCGGCATCCCGGGGCTATAGTAGGGAGGGCCCCGGCCCCGCGCGCCCGGCGGAGATGCGCCCGTGCCCGACTCCTCGACAATCCTCCTCGTAGACGACGAGGACTCCGTTCAGAAGCTCCTCTCGTACCCGTTGGAACGAGACGGCTTCCGCGTCCTCGCCGCGAAGGACGGCGAGGAGGCGCTCGCGAAGTTCTCATCGGAGCCGGTCGACCTCGTCGTGCTCGATCTGATGCTCCCGAAGCTCGACGGGCTGGAGGTCTGCAAGCGCCTGCGGGCCCAGAGCACCGTGCCGATCATCATGCTCACCGCGCGCGACGACGAGCTCGACAAGGTCCTGGGGCTCGAGCTGGGGGCGGACGACTACATCACGAAGCCGTTCTCGATCCGCGAGTTCCGGAGCCGCGTTCGCGCCCTCCTGAGGCGAGCCTCGCTGCCGTCCCAGCAGGACCGGCGCGACGGCGAGGTGATCGAATCCGAAGGCCTTCTCGTCGATCCGTCCCGCCGCATCGTCGAAGTCCGCGGCAACAACGTGCAGCTGACCTACGTCGAGTTCGAGCTGCTGCGCACGCTGGCGTCGAATCCGGGCCGCGTCTTCAGCCGCCGGCAGCTGCTCGAGGCCCTGTGGGGCGACTCCGCCTACCGCGAGCCGCGGACGATCGACGTGCACGTCCGCCATCTCCGCGAGAAGCTCGAGGCGGACGCCAGCGAGCCTGAGTTCATCCTCACCGTCCGCGGCGCGGGCTATCGCTTCCGGGACGCCTGATGCGGCTCCGGACGGTCGGGCTCAAGCTCAGCCTCGCGCTCGTGGCGCTCGTCGCCGGAGCGCTGGCGATCGTGTACGTCGCGGTCGTGCCGACGCTCGAGAACCGGCTCGTGGACGGTCGCGTCTCGCAGCTCGAACGCACCGCCGACGCGATCATCGCCGACTACCTGAGAACCGCGAACGAGGCGACGTTCACCTGGCCGGGCTTCGTCTCCACCGAGAGCCAGGTTCGAGGGATTCGGGTGACGGTGTACGAGTACCTCAACGAGACGCCGGTGTTCCTGAGGCCCTTTGCCGACTCGCGGCCGACCGGTCAATCGGAGGAAGATTCGGTGTCGCAGGCTGCGGCGGAGCATCGGAAGACCGAGAGCGGGATCATCGAGCGCGGAGGCACGCAGTTCGCGGAGGTCGCTGTCCCGTTCGGAGGCGCGTACGTCCTGCTCGTCTCGACGCCGCTCACCGACACGCTCGAGACGGTCACGCTCGTACGCGAACGGTTCCTCGTGGCGGGACTCTTGGCGCTCCTCGCCGCAGCGGTCGCGGGGCTCGTGCTCTCGAGGATCTTCGCGCGCAGGGTCCACCGTCTCGAGCGGGCGGCGAACCGCATCGCGGGCGGCCGCTTCGACGAGCCCGTGGTCGACCGGAGCGCCGACGAGCTGGGCGAGCTGGCGCGCGCCTTCGACCGTATGCGCGAACAGCTGGCGACCTTGGAGCGCGCGCGCCGCGAATTCATCGCGAACGCCTCGCACGAGCTGCGGACGCCGATCTTCGCTCTGGGCGGGCACCTGGAGCTTCTGACAGACGAGGACGTGGACGAGGAGACACGGACGGAGTTCCTCTCGGAGATGCGGCTGCAGGTCGAGCGGCTGACCAAGCTGGCGACCGACCTGCTCGATCTCTCCCGCCTCGACGCGGGCCGCTTGCACGTGGAGCTGGCACCGGTCGACCTCGCCGAGGTGGCGTCGTCGCTCGCGGCCGAGTTCGGCGGCATCGGGCGAGGCCGGGAGCATCGGCTCGAGGCGGAATCAGGGCCTGGTGCGATCGCGCTCGCGGACGAGGAGCGCGTCCACCAGATCGGGCGGATCCTGGTCGAGAACGCGATCCTGCACACGCCGCCGGGCACGGAGGTGCGGTTGATGACGGCAGAAACGCCCGACGCTGCCGAGCTTCGCGTCGAGGACACGGGCCCGGGCGTCCCGGCCGACGATCAACAGCAGGTCTTCGAACGGTTCTACCGCGCGGACGGGACGATCACTTCCGGCTCCGGCCTCGGGCTCGCGATCGCACGTGAACTCGCCGGGCTCATGGGCGGTGAGATCGCGCTCGATTCGCGGGCCGGCCGGACCGTTTTCACGTTGAAACTCCCGCGGAGCACCATTCCGGCCGAACGGCCGGAGCACGCGCTCGCCCGCTAGCCGTTTTCACGTGCAAACGCGGTGGCGGGCGAGAACCGCGTGGCTACAGTGAGACGCCCGTGCGCCCGTCCGCTCTCGCACTCATCGTTCTCATCGCCGCTGCCGTCGGCGGCCTCGTCGCGGTCGCCGCGGCCGATCAAACCGGCCTGCTGGACGGCGGGACCGAGACCGTCTTCGTCGGCGGTTCCGGGGCGGCGCTGCCGGTGGAGCGCGAGATCGAGAACCCGGACGGCGACGCGAAGCCGCTCGCAGGCAACGGTTTCGACCCCGCGACGGTCTACCAGTCCCGCAGCGGCGGCGTCGTCACGGTCTACGCCTTCTTCGATGATCGTCCCGCCGAGCAGCACGCGGCGCAGGGCTCCGGCTTCGTGATCTCGAAGGAGGGCTACGTCCTCACGAGCGCGCACGTCGTGACGACGGCCGGCGAGGGCGAGGCGAACCCCAAGGCGGCGGACCGGGTCTACGTCGGCTTCCGCGACGGCGATCGCCTGGAGGCGACGGTGATCGGCTGGGACGTCTTCGACGACGTGAGCGTGCTCAAGGTCGATCCCGCGGCTCACGGCCTCGACCCGGTGCCGCTCGGAGACTCGGCCGGAGTCGTCGTCGGCGAGCCCGTGGCCGCGCTCGGGAGCCCATTCGGCAACGAGAGCTCGCTCTCAGTGGGTGTCGTTTCCGCGACGCACCGGTCGATCGATTCGCTCACCTCCGGATACGACGTCGCCGACGCGATCCAGACCGATGCGCCGATCACGCACGGCAACTCGGGCGGCCCGCTCTTCGACGCCCGTGGACGCGTGATCGGGATCAACGCCCAGATCCGGAGCGACTCGGGACAGTCGGAAGGCGTCGGCTTCGCGATTCCGATCAACGCGGCGAAGCGCTCGTTCCGGCAGCTTGTACGCAACGGCCGTGTCGCCTACGCATACGTGGGCATCAACGCCGAGGACCTGACGCCCTCGATCGCGAAGCGCTTCGAGTATTCGGTCGAGCGGGGTGCGGTCATCGCGACGGTCGTCCCCGACAGCCCGGGCGAGCAGGCGGGGCTGCGTGGAGGAAGCGAGCTGCGCCGACTCAACGGCCTCGAGTTTCGCCTCGGTGGCGACGTCGTCGTCCGCATCGGCGGCCAGGACGTTCGGAGCGCGGACGATCTCGTCCGAATCGTGAGCGAGCAGTTGGCGCCCGGCCAGGTCGTGCGGTTCGCGATCGTGCGGGACGGAAAGCGCCTCGTGGTACCCGTGCGCCTCGGCGAGCGGCCACGTCGCCCGCGCACCCAGCCGTAGTCCGGGTTTAGCCCGCCGGCGTCCTTGGTATAGGGGAATGGACCGGAAACGTTTCGAAAAAACCTGGTAGAACCTCCGGAATTCATGGCAAATCGCCCAGACTCAACGGCCAACGGCGCTCCGACCGTCCGCCTGACGATCCCGGCCAAGGCCGAGTACATCTCCCTGGTGCGCCTCGCGCTCAGCGGCCTCTCTCAGTCGCGCGAGCTGCCTGACGAGACTCTCGGCGATCTCAAGCTGGCGGTGACCGAGGCCTGCTCGAACTCGGTCCGGCATGCCTACGGCGCAGGCTGTGAGGGATCGGTCGAGGTCGTGTACGAGCTGCATCCAGACCGGCTGGTCGTCGAGGTCTCCGACGACGGCGCCGGGTTTTCCGAGGCGGTCCGCGCGCCGGCCGAGGAGTCGGGGCTGAACGAAGGCGGCCTCGGGATCGCGATCATTCGCGAGCTGGCGGACGAGCTCGAGCTCGGCACGAAGGCAGGCGGGCAGGGATCTCGGCTCCGGCTCGTAAAGTTCATCCAGGCATAGGCCGACACCCAGCACGGATCACGCCCGGCCACAGCTCGGACGCCTGACAGATGCTCCCGACCGTCAACGTGGGAACGAAGCCGCTCGCGGATTACGCGACGATCAGCGGCCGCGGGCTCATGGCCGAGATTCAGCGCCTCGCGGGCCCGCTGCAGGGAAAGCGGGTCTGTCATCTCTCCGCGACGGCGTTCGGCGGGGGCGTCGCCGAGATCAACTACACCCTCGTCCCCCTGATGAAGAGCGCCGGGATCGAGACGGACTGGCGGATCATCAAGGGCGAGGACGAGTTCTTCAACGTCACGAAGAAGATCCACAACGCGCTCCAGGGCAATCCCCAAGGACTGACCGAGGAGGACGAGCGCGTCTTCCAGAAGTTCAACGCGGCGAACGCGGCCGAGTTCGACGATTCGGAGTACGACTTCGTCATCGTCCACGACCCGCAGCCGGTCGCCATGGTCGAGCAGTTCCCGAACTCCAACGCGCAGTGGATCTGGCGCTGTCACATCGACCTCTCGACGCCGAACGAGGACGTGCTCAACTTCCTGTTGCCGTCCATGGCCAGGTACGACGCGGCGATCTTCCACATGCCGCAGTACGTCCCGCGCTCGAACGACATCCCCGAGGCGTTCATCTGGCCCCCGGCCATCGACCCCCTGGCCCCGAAGAACATCGCCCTGTCCGCCGAGGATGCGGCCTACATCGTCGACCAGTTCGGGATCGACGTCCAGAGACCGCTGCTCACACAGGTCTCGCGCTTCGACCCCTGGAAGGACCCGCTCGGGGTCATCGACGCCTTCCGGAGGGTGCGGGAGACCCATCCGGGGCTTCAGCTCGGCCTCGTCGGGTCGATGGCGCACGACGACCCGGAGGGATGGGACTACTACAACCAGACCGTCGAGTACGCGGCCGGGGATCCCGACATCTTCATCCTCTCCAACCTGAACAACATCGGCTCCGTCGAGGTCAACGCCTTCCAGGTCTACTCCTCGGCGGTGCTGCAGAAGTCGATTCGCGAGGGCTTCGGCCTCACCGTCACCGAGGGTCTGTGGAAGGCGCGTCCGACAGTCGCCGGGCGCGTCGGAGGCATCCCTGCCCAGATCCAGAACGGCGAGACCGGCTGGCTCGTGGATTCGGTCGAGGAAGCGGCGGCGGCCTGCCTTGCGATTCTGACGAACCCGGAGGACGCCCGCCGGCGTGGCGTCCGCGGGAAGGAGTACGTGCGGCAGCACTTCCTGACGCCTCGGCTGTTGCGCGACTGGCTGGCGCTCTTCAACCGGCTGAACGGCAACGACACGGGCGAAACCCAGCTCGTGACGGTCTCCGCCGGCGCGGCCTGACCCCACTCCTTCGCACGAATTGGCCTTGGGTAGGGTCCCGGCCGTGGGAACCCGCCGGAAGCTGATCGTCGTGTCGAATCGCGGCCCCGTCACGTTCGGCCGTGACGCCGGCGGCGCGCGCGTGGCGAAGCGCGGCGGTGGGGGGCTCGTGACCGCGCTTCGGAGTCTCGTCGCGATGCACGACGTGACCTGGATCGCGAGCGCGATGACCGACGAGGACCGTGCCGTCGCGGCGGAGGCGGCCGGCGAGGCGATCGAGGAAACGGCCCGCGACGGGTCTCCCTACCGTTTGCGGCTCGTCGAGCACGACCCGACCGCCTACGACTGGTTCTACAACGTCGTCGCCAACCCGACGCTCTGGTTCCTCCAGCACTACCTGTGGAACCTCGCCCAGGCGCCGAACGTCGACCGTGGGCTCCACCTCGCGTGGGAGGAGGGGTACGTGGCCGTCAATGCCGCGTTCGCCGAGGCGGTGACCGCCGAGCTGGACGCCGAGCCCGGCTCCCCCGTCTTCTTCCACGACTACCACCTGTACCTGGCGCCCCGCTTCGTCCGGACCCGCGTTCCGGACGCCGCGCTGTCGCACTTCGTCCACATCCCGTGGCCGGAGCCCGACTACTGGCGCGTCCTTCCCGAGGCGATCCGACGCTCGCTGCACGACGGCTTGCTCGCGAACGACGTCGTCGGGTTCCACACGGCGCGCTGGCAGCGGAGCTTCCTCCGCTCGTGCGTCGACATCGTCGGCGCGGAGGCAAACTTCCTCGAGGGCTCCGCCGAATACGACGGCCGTCGCGTCGTCGCCGTCGCCCACCCGATCTCCGTGGATCCCTCGGAGTTCGAAGATCTCGCCGACAGCGAGGAAGTACGGGCGCGCGAGGACGAGCTCGTCGCGTCCCGCCCCGAATATCTCGTGCTCCGCGTCGACCGCACCGACCCGTCGAAGAACGTCGTGCGCGGCTTCCGTGCCTTCGAACGCTTCCTCTCGGATCATCCCGAGTACCACGCCCGGATCCAGATGCTCGCCCTGCTCGATCCCAGCCGGCAGGACATCCCGGAGTACGCCGAGTACCTGGGCGCGATCCAGCGGACGGCTCGCGTCGTGAACGATCGCTTCCAGCGGGACTCCTGGACGCCGATCAACCTTCGAATCGAGGACGACTTCCCTGCGTCCGTCGCTGCGTACAAGCAGTACGACGTGCTCCTCGTGAACGCGATCTTCGACGGTCTGAACCTCGTGGCGAAGGAGGCGCCGCTCGTGAACGAGCGGGACGGTGTCCTCGTCCTGTCGGAGAACGCCGGCGCTCACGAGGAGCTGAGCGAGTGGGCGCTCACGATCAACCCCTTCGACATCGCCGGGCAGGCCGACGCCATTCACGCCGCGCTGGAGATGTCGTCTGCGGAGCGGGCCGCGCGGCTCGAGGCGATCCGTGGCCAGATCCGCGAGCACGACCTTGCCGGGTGGGTCGAGGGGCAGCTCGCGGCGCTGGACGAGGCGGTCACACCCGCCGGCACCTCACGGTGACCGAGTTCTCGCACATCGACGAGAGCGGAGGCGTTCGGATGGTCGACGTCGGAGCGAAGCCGCTCTCGCGGCGGCGCGCGCGCGCTCGAGCGCACATCGGCATGAGGCCCGAGACCGCCGCGCGCCTTGCGGGCCTCCCCAAGGGCGACGCGCTCACGACGGCCCAGCTGGCCGGGGTGATGGCCGCCAAGCGAACGAGCGAGCTGATCCCGCTCTGCCACCCACTCCCGCTGTCGGCGATCGACGTCCATGTTGCCATCGTAGAGAACGGCGCGGACATCACGTCTACTGTGGAGACAACGGCGCAGACCGGCGTCGAGATGGAGGCGCTCGTGGCTGCCGGCGTCGCGGCGCTCACCGTCTACGACATGGCGAAGGCCGTCGACGACTCACTGGTGGTCACGGAGGTCCGGCTGCTCGAGAAGACGAAGGAGGAGGTGTGAAGGCCGCGGTGCTGACGGTCTCCGACGGGGTCGCGAGCGGCGACCGCGCGGACGAGAGCGGCGCCGTGCTCGAGGAGTTGCTGCGGGCCGACGGTCACGAGGTCTTGCGTCGCGTCGTTGCGGACGAGCGGCGCGAGATCGCGGAGGCGATCGAGGAGCTGACCGACGGCTGCGAGCTCGTCCTGACGACGGGCGGGACGGGCGTGGCACCGCGGGACGTCACACCCGAGGCGACCGCCTCCGTGGTCGAGCGTCAGATTCCCGGGATCGCCGAGGCAATTCGCGCGGACGCGATCGGCCGCACCCCGCACGGAATGCTCTCCCGGGGCGTTGCGGGCGTCCGGGGCGCCGCGCTGGTGGTCAACCTTCCCGGCTCACCGGGAGGATGCCGGGACGGGTTCGCCGTCGTCCGCGAGGCGCTCCCGCACGCCGTTCGTCTGGTCGCGGGCGAGCAGGGCGGTCACCGGCAGACATGACCACCGCCGCTGCGGGCTATCCGGGCCGGTTCGCCTCGCTCGTCAAGATCGAGCACACGGTCTTCGCGCTTCCGTTCGCCTACGTCGGATCGCTGCTCGCGGTCGACGGGGTGCCTTCCGCCGCCGAGCTGCTCTGGGTCACACTGGCGATGGTCGGGGCGCGGTCGCTGGCGATGGGCCTGAACCGGCTCATCGACGCGGGGATCGACGCTCGGAATCCTCGAACCGCCCAGCGAGAGCTGCCGACCGGTGCCCTGCTGCCGTGGCAGGTGATCGCCTTCTGCCTCGCGTCCCTCGCGCTCTTTCTCGTCGCCGTCTGGCAGCTCGACCCGATCGTCCGGTGGCTCTGGCCGATTCCGGTGGCCGGGTTCGTCGTCTACCCGTATCTCAAGCGGTGGACGTGGCTCTCCCATCTCTGGCTCGGTGCCGTGGACGGCCTCGCGCCCGTCGGAGGCTGGGTCGCGCTCACGGGCGAGCTTCCCTGGGAGGCATGGGCTCTCGGCGGCGCCGTCGCGTGCTGGGTCGCCGGGTTCGATCTCTTCTACTCGCTCCTGGACGTGGAGTTCGATCGGCGGGAGGGGCTGCACTCGTGGGCGACGCGCTTCGGCGAGCGCGGAGTCTTTGCCGGCGCCCGGGTTCTCCACCTCGCGACGGTGGGGCTTCTCGTGGCGGTGGGGCTCGGTCTCGACGTCGGTGTCTTCTACTGGGCCGGCGTCGGGGCGGTGGGCGGGCTGCTGGCCTACGAGCACAGCCTCGTGCACCCGGGCGACCTTCGTCGCCTCGACGCCGCGTTCTTCACCGTCAACGGCGTGATCAGCGTCGTGTTCTGCGGCTTCGTGCTCGCGGACGTGCTCTGGCGGTGAGTACGTCGAGTTGCCGTCACGCCGGCGCACTTTCGGCGCAGGTCGTTCACCCATGGGTGCGCCCGGCACGGCTACGATCGCCTCGGGGAGGAGGTTGGGGGTACCTGCGCCGCACGGAGATCGCGACCGCTCGCGCCGCATGATCAGCGGGCGGGGGCTCGGCCGACGCTTCGGGGAGCGGTCGGTCCTGTCAAAGGTCGACCTCGACGTAGAGCGGGGTGACTTTCTGCTCGTCACCGGCCCGAACGGCTCCGGCAAGACGACGCTTCTCCGCCTGCTCGCAGGCCTGCTCGCGCCGACCGCCGGAACGCTGGAGGTCGCAGCCGACCGCGGCCGGATCGGGTTTCTTGGTCACGAGCCGCTCCTGTACCGCGAGCTGACGGCGCTCGAGAACCTGGATCTCTACGGCCGCCTCTACCGCGTCCCCGAGCGCCGGGAGCGGACGGGCATGCTGCTCGAGCGCTTCGGCCTCTGGGAGGCGCGCGGGGAGCAGGTGTCGACGTTCTCGCGCGGGATGGTCCAGCGGCTCGCCCTCTGCCGGACGCTCCTGCACGACCCCGACCTCCTGCTCCTCGACGAGCCGTTCACCGCGCTCGACGCCGAAGGCGCGGAGCTCCTCCACGCGGAGCTCGCGGACGGCGCGCCCCGGACGCGGGTGGTCGCGAGCCACCAGCCGGAGCGAATCGCCGCGCTGGCGACCGCGCAACTCGCACTCGCATGACCGGCTACATCGCCGATGCGGCCGCGCTGGCTCGGAAGGACCTGCCCGTCGAGCTGCGGACGCGGGACACCGTCCCGTCGATGCTCCTGTTCGTCGTCGCCGCTCTCGTCGTCTTTCACTTCGCGCTGCCGGCGGAGAGTTCCCGCCTCGCCGCCAGCGGGATGCTCTGGATCGCGCTCCTCTTCACGGCGCTCCTCGCCCTGGTGCGCGCCTTCGTCGGCGAGCGCGAGCAGGGAACGCTCGACGGGCTGATCCTCGCGCCGTGCGACCGCAGCGCGATCTGGCTCGGGAAGACCCTGAGCGTTCTCGCCTTCCTCCTCTTTGCCGAGGCGGTCGCGCTTCCGGCCTTCGCGCTCTTCTACGAGGACGTCACCTGGGAGCTGGTTGCCGGCCTCGCGCTCGCGAACCTCGGGATCGCCACCGTCGGCACGCTTCTCGGGGCCATGGCCGCTGCGGCGCGGGCCCGCGAGCTCCTGCTGCCGCTCCTGTTCCTGCCGCTCGCGATCCCGCTCGTGGTCGGCGGGGTCGGCGCGACGGTCGCCGACGATCCCGGCAGGTACCTGGCGTTCCTCGGGCTCTACGACCTCATCTTTGCGATCCTCTCCTGGGCAAGCTTTGAGTACGTCGTTACGGAATAACGGCGCCGCTCTTCTCTCGCTGTCAGCGGCGGCTCTCCTGGTCGCGGGCCTCTCGCTCGCGATCTTCTGGGCGCCCGAGGACGCCGACCAGGGCATCAGCCAGAAGATCTTCTACATCCACGTCCCCGTCGCACTCACCGCGTACGCGGCGTTCTTCTGGGCGGCGTGGAAGGCCTTCCGCCTCCTCTGGAAGGGAGGCGACCGCTACGACCTCGAGAGCTACACCGCGGTGCACATGGGCGTGATCTTCGGCGTCCTGACGCTGGTCACCGGGTCGATCTGGGCCAAGGTCTCCTGGGGCCAGTGGTGGGTGTGGAGCGAGCGCCAGCTGACGCTCTTCCTGATCCTCTTCCTGTTCTACTCCGCGTACTTCATGCTCCGCTACTCGACCGACCCGGGGCCTCGCCGTGCCCGGGCGTCCGCCGTGTACGCGCTCTTCGGCGTCGTGTTGATCCCGGTCAGCTTCCTGGCGATCCGCCTTGCGGAGGGGCTGATCCACCCGGTCGTCTTCAAGCGGGACGGGCCGGCGATGGAGGGGTCGATGTTCCTCACGTTCTGCGTCTGCTTCGCGGGAATGCTCGCGCTCGGAGGCGCGCTCTACCTGGTGGAGCTCTCCGGGAAGCGGGCGGATGCGAGCCTTCGCGCGTTGCGGGAGCGGCTCGCATGAGCACGGGCGAGAAGTACCTGTGGGCCGCGTACCTCGTCCTCTTCGGCGCCGTGCTGCTCTACGTCGTCCTGATCTCGCTCAAGGTCGGGCGCCTGGAGCGGGAGCTCACGACGCTTGCGGAGCTTGCGCGCGAGCGGGAGGGACGGGGTGGCTGAGCTCCTCGTCTGGCCGGCCCTGCTCGCGTACGGCGAGGCGGCGGTCGCCTACGCCGGAAACGCGCGGAATCCGGGTGCGTTCGGACGGGTCGCCACGTGGGGCGTCCGCATCGGGTGGCTGGCGCAGACCGGTGTGCTCGTCGTCCAGGCGACCCGCGCGGACGGCTTTCCCTGGAGCACCTGGGCCGGCTCACTCAACCTCTTCGTCTGGCTGGTGGTCGGCGCCTATCTGATCTGGGGCTGCAGCCCGCGGTACCGGCTCCTCGGCCTTGCCGTCATGCCGCTCGCGGCCGCGCTGCTCGCGGTCTCGTACGCGGCCGGCGGGACGCACGCCGGCCAGGGAGCCGCCTGGGGCGATGTCGTGCTCGTCCTCCACATCGCGCTCGTGCTCGTCTCGTTCGCGGGCTTCACGGTCGCCGGTGGTCTGGCGGCGCTCGAGCTGTGGCAGGAGCGCGAGCTGAAGAGCCGTCCCGCCGGGCTGCTCCGCATGCGCGCGCCGTCGCTCGTCGTGCTCGACCGACTGACCGTCACGACCGTCGCCGTCTCGCTCGGTGCGCTGACCGCGGGGATCATCCCCGGCCTCGCGCGTCTACCCGAGCGCGGGCTGGACGTCTTGATCGCAGGAACCGTCGTCCT
>DASTWB010000138.1:0-8644 GCA_035758725.1 Gaiellaceae bacterium | reverse complement strand
CCGCTCGGCCGTCATCGGGCTCCCGGGTGGAAGCAGGCGACCAGGTGGTCGGGACGGATCAGGCGTAGCTCCGGGACCTGCGACCACGACAGCTCGTCCGCGCGCGGGCAGCGGTCGGCGAACGCGCAGTGCGCCGGAAGCTCTGCGAGCGACGGCACGCGGCCGGGAATCTCCTGGAGGCGCCCGTTGCGCTTCACGCCGGCCCGGGGGACTGCTCCGAGCAGGCCGATCGTGTACGGGTGCTGTGGGGAGGCGAAGAGCTCCCGCACCGGTGCCTCCTCGGCCTTCCGCCCCGCGTACATGACGACGACGCGGTCGGCGAGATCCGCGACGACGCCCAGGTTGTGGGTGATCAGGATGATCGCCGTCCCGAGCCGTTCCCGGAGCTCGCGCAGCAGGTCGAGGATGCCCGCCTGGATCGTCACGTCGAGCGCCGTCGTCGGCTCGTCGGCGATCAGGATCTTCGGGTCACAGGCGAGGGCCATGGCGATCACCACGCGCTGGCGCATCCCGCCCGAGAGCTGGTGTGGATACTCGTCCACGCGCCGGCCGGGATCGGGAATGTGGACGAGGTCGAGCAGCTCCACCACGCGTGCTCGGGCGGCACGCCGAGAGATCCGGAGATGCTCCCGCAACACCTCCTCGATCTGGTCCCCGACGCGGAAGACGGGGTTGAGGGAGGTCATCGGCTCCTGGAACACGAAGGAGATCTCCCGGCCGCGGATCTTCCGCAGACGCGAGCGCGAGCCGCCGAGGAGCTCCGTCCCCTGGAACCGGATGCTTCCCGACACGGTGGCGGTCTGCGGCAGCAGCCCCAGGATCGAGAGGGCGGTCACGCTCTTGCCGCAGCCGGACTCGCCGACGATTCCGAGCACCTGGCCCGCCTCGAGGTCGAGCGACATGCGGTCGACCGCGTGGACGGTGCCCTCGTCTGCGTCGAACCGGACCGAGAGGTCCCGGACCTCGAGCAGCGGCTCCATCAGCGCTGCGTCTTCGGGTCGAAGACGTCGCGGAGGCCGTCCCCGAGCAGGTTGAACGCGAGGGCCACGACCACGATCGCGAGGCCCGGGTACACCGCGAGGCTCGGCGCCTCGTTCAGGTACGGCTGTGCCGCATTCAGCATCACGCCCCAGGACGGGGTCGGCGGCTGGACGCCCAGGCCGAGGAACGAGAGGACGGCCTCGCCGATGATCGCCGCCGGAATGGTCAGCGTCGCCTGCACGAGCAGGGTGCTGGCCATGTTCGGCAGGATGTGCCGGCCGACGATGACCGCGTCGTTGGCGCCATTCGCGACCGCGGCCCGAACGTAGTCCTCTTCCCGAAGGGCGAGCGCCTCCCCGCGCGCGATGCGGACGAGCGGCGGCACGGCGGCGATCCCGAGGGCGAGGGTCGCGTTGAGGAGCGAGGGACCGAAGATCGCCGCGAGGCCGACGGCGAGGATCAGGAACGGAAACGCGAGCAGGACGTCCGTGATCCGGGCGATCACCGTGTCGAGCCAGCCCCGGTAGTAGCCGGCGACGAGGCCGATCGGCACCGCGATCACCATCGCCAGCACCGTCGCGAAGAAGCCGGCCTGGATCGAGGCGCGCGCCCCCCAGATGACGCGGGAGAACGTGTCCCGGCCGAGGTCGTCGGTTCCCATCAGGTGCTCGCGGGAAGGCCCCGCGAGCAGCGCATTGAAGTCGGTCGCGTCGGGCGAGTACGGGGCGATCGAGGGTGCGAGCGCCGCGCCGAGGATGCTGCCGACGACGACGACGAGCGATGCCACCGCCGCCGGCCGGCGCAGGAAGCGCCGGCGGAGGATCCGACGGCGGTGGGCCCGCGCGGAGAGCGGCGTCGCCTCGACGTAGCTCATGTGCTCCCGCCGCCGACGCGGATCCGTGGATTGATCAGCGAATAGGCGACGTCGACGAGCAGGTTGACGACGACGTAGCCGACCGCGACGACGAGCACGACACCCTGGAGCAGCGCGTAGTCGCGCTGCGCGATCGAGTCGACCGTCAGGCGGCCGAAGCCTGCGATCCCGAAGATCTGCTCCGTCACCACGGCGCCCGAGATCAGCGCGCCGAGCTGGAGGCCGATGACCGTCGTGACCGTGATCAGGCTGTTGCGGAGGGCATGCTTGCCGACCACGGTCCATTCGCTGAGCCCCTTCGCCCGGGCGGTACGGACGTAGTCGGCCCCCAGGGACTCCAGCATCGCCGAGCGCATCTGCCGCATCAGGACCGCGGAGAGGCCGGCGCCGAGGACGATCGCCGGCATGAGCATGTGCTTGAGGTTCTCGACCGGGTCTTCCCGGAACGGCACGTAGCCGCTCGCGGGCAACCAGCCGAGATTGACCGCGAAGACCAGGATCATCAGCAGGCCGAGCCAGAAGTGCGGGACCGAGAGGCCGAGCAGGGCGACCGTCGTCGCCGCATAGTCCGACGGCTTGCCTCGGCGAACGGCGGCGATCACGCCCGCACCGATGCCGAGCACGGTCCCGATCAGGATCGCGAGCCCCGCGAGCTCGAGGGTCAGCGGGATCCGCGTGACGATCGTCTCGGCGACCGGCAACCCGCGGGTATCCGTTCCGAGGTCTCCCTGAACCGCCAGCCCGACCCACCGCACGTACTGGACGGGCAGCGGGTCGTCGAGCCCGTACTTGTCCCTGATCGCCGCGAGAACCTCGGGGTCGCGGTCCTCCGCCGCGTAGGCGAGCGCCGGGTCGCCGGGAATCGCGCGCACGCCCCCGAAGACGAGCACGCTGGCGAGAAAGACGACGATCAGGGCGGCTCCGAGCTTGCGCAGGATGAAGACGCCCATGACCGTCGTCTCAGTTCCCTAGATCACTTGTACTCGGCGAAGTAGGCCCGGATCAGCCCGTCGCCGTAGAGTCGCACACCTTTCACGTTCGCGGTCACGCCATGGCGGTTGACCGGGTGGTAGAGGTAGATCAGCGGCAGCTCGCTGCGGAGCACCCGGAACGCGGCGCTGTACAGCGTCTTCCGGGCCCCCAGCGTGGCCGCCTTCCGGGCGTTGTCCAGCAGGAGATCCATCCGCCCGGATCCCCAACCGAGGTTGTTCAGAGATCCCTTCGAGTGGACGAACTGGTAGATGTTGCCGTCGGGGTCGACGCGGCCCGACCAGCCGATCGCGAACGCGTCGTAGTTGCCCTGATCCTGCCGGCGAAGCGCGGTCACGAACTCGGTCGGCTGGAGATCGACCTGGAAGCCGGCGTCCCTCGCCATGGACTGGATCACCTGGCCCAGGCGCGCGGCGACCTGATCGGTACCGATCATCAGCCGCACGTGCACCGGCGTCGACATGCCCGTGCTCCGGATCAGCGAGCGGGCCCTCGAGAGGTTCCGACCCGGGCACTTGATCCTCGCGTCGTAGTAGGGACTTGCCGGCGGCACGGGCAGACAGCCCGGCAGCACCGTCCCGCCGAAGACGACACGGTTGATCACCCGTCGGTCGAGTGAGAGCTCGAACGCCTGGCGGAGAGCCCGCCGGGACGCGAGCGGCGTCCCGACGTTCACGAACGGCTTGCCGATCCCGTTCTTGTTCCCGATGTTGATCGAGATGCCCTGGTAGCCGATCGAGGTCGCCTTGAGCACGCGCAGGCTCCTGTCGCGCTGGATCGCGGGCAGGTCGGTCGAGGCGATGCGGTCGAGCACGTTGATGTCGTGCGCGCGCAGGTTGGCGGCACGGGCACTCGTGTCCGTGATGATCCGGAAGACGATCCGGTTGAGCTTGACCTTGTTCCGCGCGTAGTAGAACTGGGACTTGTCGAGCACGATCCGGTCGCCGGCGGTCCGGCTCGTGAACTTGAACGGGCCGACGCACACCGGGTTCGAGGCGAACCGCGCGCCGAGCGCGTCGAGCTGCTTCGGCGACATGATCATCCCCGCCCGGTCGGCGAGCTGGGCCGTCAGCGGCGAGAAGCGCGCGTTCAGGTTCAGGCGCACGGTGTAGTTGCCGACGACGTCCACCGAGGTGATCGGAGAGATCTCACTGGCCCGTGCGGAGCCGGCGAGCGTCCTGTGGCGGTCGAGCGAGACCTTCACCGCCCGAGCGTTCAGCGGTGTGCCGTCGTTGAACCGGACGCCGCGGCGGATCCTGATCGTCATCCGCCGCTTGTCCCCCGAGAGCGTCGGCATCCCGGCGGCGAGCTGGGGCGTGATCTGAAGCCTGCCGTTCAGGTCGTAGAGCTTCTCGCACATGTGCAGGAAGACCATGCGCCCGACGAACGTCCGTGCCAGCGTCGGATCGAGCGCATCGGGGTCCTCGGCCAGGCCGATCGTCAGCGTCCCGCCCGTCCGGCTCTCGGCGGCGACGGAGCTGCCGGCGCCGGTCGCGAGCAGCCCGAACGCCACGACAGCCAGCGCAACGAACCCGCTCCGGGCGCGGCGGGTGCGAATCCAGTTCATCAGTCCCCTCCTGACGTTTTGGTGGCAGCTCCCTCCCGAAGGGCTGCGGCGGCGCGACTCTACCATATGTGTATCCATTCTGAGCCTGATTGGATCCAATTCCTTGGTAGAGTGGGGCCGTGGCCGTGGCCCTGTCGTCTCGTACGTACTACGGACGTCTGGGAGCGATCGGACTCGCCGGCGGGCTGTTCTCCGGCCTGCTGGGCGTCGGAGGCGGTGTGGTCATGGTGCCCCTGCTCGTGCTCGTCGGCGGCTACGGCCAGCGCAACGCGCACGCCGTCTCGCTCGGCGCCATCATCCCGATCAGCGCCGCGGGCGTGCTGACGTTCGGCGCGGCGGGAGAGATTCGCATCCTGGAAGCCGTCGCACTCGCAGTGGGCTCGATCGTCGGCGCCCAGGCCGGAGCGCGGCTCCTGGCCCGAGCCGACGAACGGAGCCTCAAGCTCGCCTTCGGCGTGTTCCTGCTGATCGTCGCGGCGCTCATGGCGGTGGGACACTGACCACGGCCGCCCTCCTCGCGGCGCTCGTCTGCGTCGGAGTCGCAACCGGGGTGCTCGCCGGCCTGCTCGGCGTCGGCGGAGGCATCCTGCTCGTTCCCTTCCTCGTGCTCGCCGTGGGCATGAGCCAGCACGAGGCCGAGGCGACGTCCTTGCTCGTCATCCTGCCGACCGCCCTCGCCGGGAGCGTGGCCCTTCGGCGCCGGGACGTGGGCGACCTGCCCGTTGCGCTCGCGCTCGGCACCGTCGGTGCCCTCGGAGCCGTGTTGGGCGCCCTGCTCGCGCTGTCTCTTCCGGCCGACGTTCTCCGGTCGGTCTTCGCGATCCTGCTCGCCGTCGTCGGGATCCGCCTCGTCCGCGACGCACGCGCGGGGCGCGCATGAGCACCGTCGAGCGCCTGGCCGGCGCCATCCAGGCGCGGGTCCTGCGCGGCGACGTCCCGGTGGGGACCCGTCTCCGGCAGGAGGCACTCGCCGAGGAGTTCGGCGTCAGCCGGACGCCCGTGCGGGAGGCGTTGCGCCAGCTTCAGGCGACCGGACTGGTCGAGCTGCTACCGAACCGAGGCGCGGTCGTACGCGGCCCCTCGGCCCGGGAGATCCGGGAGGCCTACGAGGTCCGTGCGGAGCTCGAGGGGCTCGCGGCCCGGCTGGCAGCAGAGCGGATCAGCGACCGCGACGTCGTCCGGCTGCGCGAGGCGCAGGCGCTCTTCCGCAAGTCGGTGACGACGCTGATCGCACGCCGGGCCCGCCGGCCCGCGCCGTGGAAGGACGAGAGCGTCTGGGTGCGGGCCAACGACCTGTTCCACCAGGCGATCCTCGACGCCGCCGGGAACGGACGGTTGAACGACACGATCGCGGACCTGCACCGCAGCTTTCCGCGAGACCTCACCTGGACGGCGCTCTCTCAGAGCTCGAGGCTGCTGGAGGAGAACGTGGAACAGCACGATGCGATCCTCGAAGCGATCGAGCGGCGGGACCCCGAGGAGGCACGGCGCCGCATGGTCGAGCACGTGCGGAGCGCCGGCGAGCTGGTGAGCCTGCACTTCGAGCAGAGGGCGGAGAGCGCCTAGCCCGATCCGCTGCGGAAAAGCCACCCAGAATCCAGGGGCTTTTCCCGATGCGCGTTGCGCCCGTCTGCGGGAGCATGACAGCGTGCCACCGGTGCTCTCAGCGGTCGAGTTGACGAAGCGTTTCGGCGACATCACCGCCGTGGACGATCTGTCGTTCGACCTCGACGCGGGCAGCGTCACCGGCTTTCTCGGCCCGAACGGGGCCGGCAAGACGACCACCATGCGGATGCTGCTCGGGCTCGCCGAGCCCGACCATGGCCGCGCGCTCGTCTTCGGCCGCCCCTTCGCCGAGCTCGAGCGGCCGGGGACTCGTGTGGGCGCCGTGCTCGAGGCCGCCGACCTGCACCCGGGGCGCACGGCGCGCGATCACCTCAGGGTTCTGGCCGAGGTGGCCCGCGTGCCGCCGAGTCGCGTGAAGGAAGTGCTGGCGCTCGTCGACCTGAACGAGGCGGCCGATCGCCGCGTGAAGGGCTACTCGCTCGGAATGCGCCAGCGCCTCGGCCTCGCGGCCGCCCTGCTCGGCGATCCCGAGCTCCTGATCCTCGACGAGCCCGCCAACGGCCTCGATCCCGAGGGAGTGCGCTGGCTGCGCGACTTCCTCCGCACATTCGCGGCGCAGGGCCGGACGGTCTTCGTCTCGAGCCACCTGCTGGCCGAGGTGGCACAGACGGTCGACCAGGTCGTGATCATCAACCACGGCCGACTGGTCGCCGAGTCGTCGCTGAGCGAGCTCACGGCCCGTCTCGCCGGGTCGGTTCTCGTCGCCGCCGCACGCCCCGACGCCCTCGAGGCCGCGCTGCACGATGCCGGTGTCGCCGCCACCGAACGCGAGAATGGAGCGCTGCACGTCCACGGCGTGTCGGCCGACCGAGTCGGGGAGATCGCGCTGGCCGCGAAGATCCCGGTACGCCAGCTCGTCACCGAGTCCTCGTCGCTCGAGGACGTGTTCCTCGAGCTGACCGCGGAGCCACCGTCATGAGCCGTCAGCTGCGCTCCGAGCTGCTGAAGCTGCGCACGACGCGAACGGCGGCCGTGCTCCTGCTGGCCGCCGCAGCCCTCGCGCTGCTCGGCATCGCCGCTGAAGGTCTGTCCCCCACCCCCGGCGAGCTGGCGCCGGAGGACGAGCAGCGCCTGCTGTTCGGCTCCGCCGCCACCAACGCCGTTCTCTTCGCGACCTTCGTCGGCCTGCTCGCCGTCACGAACGAGTTCCGCTACGGGACGATCCGCCCGACGCTGCTCTTCGAGCCGCGCCGTCGCGTCGTTCTCGCCGCGAAGCTCGCCGCGGCCGCGCTCGCCGGCATCGTCTTCGCCGTCGTCTGCCTGCTCGTCGCCTTCGGCGCCGGTCTCGCGATCCTCGCCGCGCGCGACGTCGACGTCGCGTTGACGGGCGCGCACACGCTGACCCTGATGCTCGGAACGATCGCCGCCAGCGCGCTCAGCGCGATGCTCGGCGTCACGGTCGGGGCATTGATCCGCAACCAGGTCGGTGCGATCGTCGCGCTGTTCGCCTACGTGCTCGCGGTCGACGCCGTCCTCTTCGCGACCGTCCCCTCCGTCGGCCGCTATCTCCCGGGCCAGGCCAACAACGCGCTCGCCGGGCTGCCCGACGACGAGCTCCTCGCGCCCGGAGTGGGCGCCGCGGTCGTCATGGCGTGGACGCTCGCCTTCATCGCCCTCGCGGCCCTGCGAACCGATCGCAGCGATGTCTGACGAAAGGAGATCCACCATGATCCTGACAACCGGAACGGCCGTCGAAGGACGGCCGGTGAAGGAGTACCTCGACGTCGTCACGGCCCAGGCGATCATGGGCGTCCACATCGGCCGGGACATCAAGGCGCTCGGCCGCAGCATCGTCGGTGGACGATCGGGCACCTACGAGCAGGAATTCGAGAAGGCGGTGCACGAGGCGAAGGACGAACTGCGCGGCGCGGCCGAGACACTCGGTGCGGACGCGATCATCGCCGTCTCCCTCGATTACGAGGAAGTCGGCGACGAGATGCTGATGGTCGCGGCCAGCGGGACCGCGGTCAAGCTGGGCTGAAGTCCCGGGACGAGCTCAGTCGTTCGTCTTGCGGCGAGAACCGAAGCCGTGCCTCGCGAGGACCCACGTCGCGAAGAACGCGAACAGCGCGATCGGAACCGCAGACGGGACACTCGAGTGGTCGCCACCGGCGGTGGTGTTCTCGATGTTGGGCCCGTAGACGGCGTCGAACAGCACGGCGAGCCAGATGACGACGATCGCCAGCGACGTCCACATCTCCGGGACGAGGAGCTGCAGCGTCCAGCGCGGCTCCTCAACCACCCGCGACGGCCCGTGCGAAATGGTCGACATGACAAAACCCCCTTTCGTCGTCAACGCTTGCACACGGCACGCCGCGGCACATCCGCGGAAGCCCGGATCGCCGCTCGCCTGTTTCCCCGCCCGAAGATCCGTGCGTCTTCCGATCCGCCGAGCCCTCGCGGGCGCGATCGTGACCGGGAGGCCGCATGTGCGGCTGGCTACCGCCTGACGGAAGGAGAGTCAGGGCAACCATCGAGAAGGTCGCGACCTTCTCGGCTCCGGGGCAGGTCGACAGCCCCGTCGAGCTGAAGGCGCGGTACGACAACTTCATCGGCGGCCACTGGGTCCCGCCGATCGAGGGCGAGTACTCCGAGAACGTGACGCC
>DASTWB010000040.1:0-5915 GCA_035758725.1 Gaiellaceae bacterium | reverse complement strand
CTCCCGCGCGGCCGTGGACGCGCTGCGCCGCCGGCTCGACGGGGAGGTCCGACAGGCCAGCGTCACCGAGCTGCCGTTCGACGACGAAGCCTTCGACGCAGCCGTTCTCGGCGAGGTCCTCGAGCACGTCGAGGACGACCGGGGGGCGCTCGCCGCGGCGCTGAGGCGGCTCGCGGCGGAGGAGGAGACCACCGGCCGGATCGCTGCTGCCGGTCACGCCGTCTACCGCAAGCAGGCGAGCGAGGATGTCCTCGGGCGGAGATGGCGCGGGATCCTCGAGGGGCTGATGTGACGGCCCACGAGTGGGGGACGGCGCCCGAGTTCGTCGGGCCGCGTCACGAGCTGCGCGAGCGACTGTTGCTCGACCTCCTCCTCTCGGCGTCTCCGGGCCGGCGCGTGCTCGACGCCGGCGCGGGCCAGGGATCGATGTCGGCGCGGCTCGAGCGCCTCGGCTTCGAGGTCACGAGCGCGGACGCCTCCGGTGCAGCGGTCGAGGTCCTCCGCGACCGCCTGCGCGGGGAGGTTCACCAGGCCAGCGTGACCGAGCTGCCCTTCGCGGACGCGAGCTTCGACGCGGCCGTCCTCGGCGAGGTGCTCGAGCACGTGGAGGAGGACGGGGCGGCGCTGGCCGAGGTCGCCCGCGTCGTGCGCCCGGGCGGCGTGGTCGCGCTGTCGGTGCCGGCCGACCCGCACCTCTTCGGGCCGAGCGACGAGTGGGCGGGACACGTCCGGCGCTACAGCCGGGAGGCGCTGCTGGACGTCTGTGACGCGGCCGGCCTCGTCGTGGAGCGCTGCTCGGCCTGGGGCTTTCCCCTCTCGCGCCTCTACCATCGCCACGTCTATGAGCGGTACCTCGACCGGCACGGGCCGAGCCGGCCCGGCGGCCGGCACCGGCCACTCGTCGCCCTCCTCGGCGTCCTCCTCCAGGTCGACCGCCTCTTCGTCGGAGTCGAGCGCGGCGCGCTGGGCTACCTCCTCCTGGCAACGCGTCCGTAGCCCCCGGGGCGCCCTCTGGGCGGCGATCGCGGCGTACGCCGCCGGCTTCGGCGCGCTGGCGGCCGCCCAGCACCGGGCGTTCGAGACGGGCCGCTTCGACCTCGGGAACATGACCCAGGCCGTCTGGTCGACCGCCCAGGGGCGCCCGCTCGACGTCACCGAGCTCGGCGGCGACCAGATCTCACGGCTCGGGGCGCACGTGGACCCGATCCTCGTCCTCTTCGCCCCGCTCTGGTGGCTCTGGCCGAGCCCCACGATGCTGCTCGTCGCCCAGGCGGCGATCGTCGCGCTCGGCGCGCTGCCGTTCTTCTGGCTGGGACGGAAGCACCTCGGCTCGGAGTGGGCGGGTGTGCTCTGCGGGCTCGCCTACCTCGTCTACCCGGCCGTCCAGTGGCTCGCGCTCGACGAGTTCCATCCAAGCGCTCTCGCCTGTCCGCTCCTCGCGTTCGCGTTCTGGTATCTCGACGAGGAACGGTTCTGGGCGTTCGTGCCCTTCGCTTTCCTCGCAGCATTGACGAAGGAGGAGATCCCGCTCGTCGTGGGCGCGCTGGGAGTCTGGTACGCGCTCGCGAAGGGGCATCGCCTGACCGGTGCGGCCATCGCGCTCGTCGGGGTCTTGATCACCGCCGCCTCGCTGGAGCTGGTGATGCCGCACTTCCGCGAGGGGGCGGATCCTGCGTTCTACGGACGGTACGACGCCGTCGGCGGATCGCCGGCGGGAATCGTCAAGACCGCCTTCACCGATCCCCTGGCCGTTCTGGAGGCGGTGACCGAGCGACGCGACCTGCTCTATGCCGCCGAGCTGGCCCTGCCCCTGGCCGGTCTCTTCTTCCTCGCGCCGCTCGTGCTGATCGCCGCCGTCCCGGAGCTGCTCGCGAACGTCCTGTCGTCCGTCTCGAACCAGGCGTCGATCCGTTTCCACTACACGGCGCCCATCGCGCCGTTCCTCCTCGCCGGGGCGATCCTCGGCCTCGCGCGGCTCGAACGCTCGCGCAGGGCCGCCGGCTTCCTCCTGGCGGCCTCGGCGGCCGGAGCACTCCTGGTCGGCCCACTGCGGGCCGGTGAGCTCAACCCAGCTCGGCGCTCGGATCACGACCGAGTCGCAGCGCGGGCGGTCGCCCTCATCCCGCCCGACGCCGCCGTCAGCAGCACGAATGGGCTCGGCGGCCATCTCTCCGAGCGGAGACGAGTCCACAGCTTCCCGGTCGTCCTCGACTCGGACTGGGTCGCGGTCGACCTGAGGCGCGCGTCCTACCTCGACCGGCGGTCGGACCCCTCGACGGCAGCCGTCCCGCTCGCGCGGCTGATCGCGAACGGCTCCTGGGGGACGGTCTTCGAGGAGGACGGAATCATCGTCCTCAGGCGGAGGCCCTAGAGGACGAGCGCAGCGTCTGCCTCGATCCGGCGGCCTAGTCGTCGCCGCCGCGCGGCGGATGACCCGGAGGAACCGAGACGGGCCCCTCGTTTGCGGGCGGCGGCGCGGGCGGCGGTTTCGCGGGCGGCGGCGGGGGCGGAGGAGTCTCCTGCTCGGGCTCCGACGGCGCGTAGTAGTAGTTGCCGTCGCTGTTGTCGTACCCGCCGTTCGCGTACTGGCCACGCGTGAACGGCACCCAGGTCGGCTCCGACTTCGGCTCCTGGAAGTCGACCTCCGGCGTATTGCCGATCGCGGTGCGCATGAAGAGGTTCCAGATGATCGCCGGGAAGGTTCCACCGGCGACGGAGATCCCGTGCACGTTCTCCATCGGCACCTGCCCCTGCGGGTAGCCGACCCAGACCGTGGTGCTCAAGGTCGGCGTGTAGCCGCAGAACCAGGCGTCCGTGTGGTCGTCGGTCGTCCCGGTCTTGCCCGCCGCCGGGCGGCTGAAGAAGACGCCCGCGTTCGTGCCCGTGCCGGCGTCGATGTTCTCCTCGAGGATCTTCGTCACCTCGTCGGCCACCCAGTCGGCGATGACGCGCCGGCGCTGTGGCTTCCCCCACCCGGCGTCCTTGTCCTCCGTGCCGTCGGGGAGGACGACCTTGCGGATCGCCATCGGCTCCGAGTAGACGCCTCCGGCCGCCAGGGTCGCGTAGGCGGACGCCATGTCCAGGGGAGAGATGGCCGCCGAGCCGAGTCCGAGCGAGGGCACGTACACGCCCTCCTTGGTCTTCAGGTTCGACCGTACCCCGAGCCGGTGGGCCATGGCGGCGACCTTCTCCGGCCCGATGTCGAGCGTCAGCTGGGCGAAGACGGTGTTGTCGGAGCTGAGCGTCGCACGCGAGATCGAGGTCGACCCCAGATACTCGTGGCTGTAGGTCGAGACCTCCCACGGCTCACTCAGCGGGTCGGGCTGGTAGCGGAACGGCGCCGACGTGTAGTAGGTCGAGTCGGGGTCCACGCCCTCCGCGATCGCCGCCGACAGCACGAAGGTCTTGAACGTCGACCCTGCCTGGCGACGGCCCTGGGAGGCGAGGTTGAACTGGTTGCCGCGCCTCCCGGGGGTCACTGCGGTCATCGCTCGGATCGCGCCGTTCGTCGGGTTGATGGCAACGATCGCGGCGGCCGGGTCGTCCCGGTACGGCAGCGTGCGGAGGACGGCGTTGCGCGCGTCCTGCTGGAACTTCCGGTCGACCGTCGTGTAGACGCGCAGCCCGCCGGACCGGACCGTGTTCGCACCGTACTGGGCGATCAGCAGTGGACGGACGTAGCTGAAGAAGTAGGGCTCGCGGATCCGCGTGTAGAGCTTGCCGGGCCGGAGCCGCAGCTCTCGTTCCGCGACGGCCTCCTGGTACTGGCGTCGCGTGATCTTTCCCTGGTCGAACATCGCCCGGAGCACCTGGTCCCGGCGCGCGAGCGCGGAGCGGGGGTTCGTGAAGGGGTCGTAGACGGAGGGCGCCTGGGTTAGGCCGGCGAGCAGCGCCGCCTCGCCGAGCCCGAGCTTCCACGCAGGCTTGTTGAAGTACGTCTGCGCCGCCGCGTGGACGCCGTACGCGCGGCTGCCGTAGAAGACCGTGTTGAGGTAGCTCGCGAGGATCCAGTCCTTCGAGCGGCGCCGGTTCAGCCGGACGGCGAGGCACGCCTCGATCGCCTTGCGCTCGAAGGTGACCTCGTTGCCGACGTAGAGGTTCCGCACGAGCTGCTGGGTCAGCGTCGAGCCGCCCTCGACGACCCGCCCGGCTCGGACGTCGGCGGCAAGCGCACGCGCGATGCCCTCGAGGTCGATCCCGCTGTGCTCGTAGAACCGGCGATCCTCGATCGAGATCGTCGCGAGCCGCATCCACTTGCTGATCCTGTTGAGGGGGACCGGCTGCCGGTTCTTCTCGGCCGGGATCGAGCCGAGCAGCGAGCCGTCGGCGGCATAGACGAAGGAGTTCTGCCCGATCTCCACCGGGCGGAGGCGATCGAGGTCGCAGCGAGGGCCGATGCTCGCGGCGCCGGTGATCCCCGCAGCGCCGATCCCCGCCAGGACGAGGACGATGATCGCGGCCACGAGCGCGAGCTTGCGGCGATGGCGGCTCCTGGTCCGGCGCCGCTGCCTCCTCGATCGCCGCCGGTAGGCGTCCTCCTCGAACCCCCGCCGGCCCTGTCGCCGCTTGCGGCTGCGTTCGTACGGGCTCACGCGTAGATGCCGGCCTCGACCAGGCGCGAATGCGCGCGCAGGCGGAGATCGCTCTCGAGCCGGCGCGCCGCGTCCTCGTCGGCCGCCCAGGCGCGCAGGGTCACGACCGAGTCGGCATCGAGCGCCGTCACGAGGAGGTCGCTCGGGGTCGTCGCGTCGTGGAGGAGGTCGATCACGGTCCGGAGATCCTTGTCGCGCGGCACGGGGACGGTGACCTCGGCCAGCGTCTCGCGGCTCGCGATGGTGGAGTTCTTGATCGTATCGGCAGCCAGGCGCTCGTTCGGGATCACGAGCCGGGTGCGGTCGTCCTGCCGGATTCGCGTGTAGACGAGGCCGATCTCCTCGACGATGCCCTCGCCCTCCACCACCGCAACGCGGTCACCGAGCCTGATCGGCTGGGCGAGCCCGATCATCACGCCGGCGACGAAGTTGGAGAGCGTCCGCTGCGAGGCGAGGCCGATGACGAGCCCGAGGATGGCGGAAGACGCGAGCAAGCCTCCGGCCACCGCTCTGACCTGCGGGATCACGAGCAGCGCCGTCAGGACGCCGATGAAGATGATCGCGCCCATGATGCTCCGCCGCAGCACCCGGTAGCGGGTCACGGAGCCGGGTGCCAGCTCCCGCTTCGCCATCCGCATGTCGACGAGCTTCGCGAGCACCGCGGCAACTGCGATCACGACGCAGACGGTGATCAGGCGCTGCCAGTCCACGGCCCGCTAGTTCGACGCCCTAGAGGGGTTTCCGGCCTGCGAACCCCTCCTCCGGGCCGTGCCAGAAGCCGATCTCGTCCTCCCCCAGGCGCCAGCAGAGGAGGATCTCCTCGCCGTCGTGCAAGGCCGGGAAGTCGAGGAGGCCCTCGTCGAGGTCCTTGACCTGCGCGCCCGCCGACTGGATCCGCTCGATGCAGACGGCGAGCCCTGTCGCCTCGTGCTCGAGCTCTTCCTCGGCCTCCGCGAAGTCCGTCGGCGTCAGATCGCCGCCGTTCGAGCCGGCGCGCGCGGTGAGCGCGGCCCGCTTCTCCTGGGCGACCAGGAACCGCTGGCGGTGCTCGACCATCTGCTCGACGACGGGCCGGAGCTCGCGCACAGCGCGGTTGGCCTGGTCGAGCGTGAAGTAGCGTGACGCCATCGGCCGTATTCTCGACGTCTTCCTGTGGAGCCGGGCGGCGATCTGGGCGGCCGTTGTTTTCGCGTACCTGACGTTCGAGCCGAACCAGCATCCGAACGTCGCCCGGTGGGACCGGCCCGAGCTCACCCGGGACGCCGGGCTCCTCGTCGACGTGTGGGCTCGCTGGGACAGTGTCTGGTTCCTGCGGATCGCGCA
>DASTWB010000039.1:0-9600 GCA_035758725.1 Gaiellaceae bacterium | reverse complement strand
CCGGATCTGTACCGCCTCGGCGCGTCCACGCTCCTGAACGACGTCCTCATGCAGATCCGCAAGGAGAAGACGGGCCGCTACCAGAGCCCCGACTACTTCACGATTGACTGATCTCGAACGCAAGCAAGACCGCTCGCCGGTCCCGTCCGGGTGGGATTACGCGCCCGCTCCGGAGTCCCGCGACATCGTCACCCTCGAGGAGCGCTACGGCCTCTACGTCGGCGGTGAGTTCGTCGAGCCGCGGTCCGGCGAGCACTTCCCGACGATCAGCCCGGCGTCCGAGGAGCAGCTCGCCGAGGTCGCCCAGGCAGGTGCGGAAGACGTCGACCTGGCGGTCGGCGCCGCCCGGGACGCCTTCGAGAACGGGTGGTCGGCGCTCTCGCACTCCGAACGCTCGAAGTACCTGTTCCGGATCGCGCGGATCCTCCAGGAGCGGTCGCGCGAGTTCGCCGTCCTCGAGTCGCTGAACGGCGGCAAGCCGATCAAGGAATCCCGTGACGTCGACCTTCCGCTGGCGGCGGCGCACTTCTTCTACTACGCGGGCTGGGCGGACAAGCTCGAGTACGCGTTCCCCAACAGGCGTCCCAGGCCGGTCGGCGTCGCCGGCCAGATCATCCCGTGGAACTTCCCGCTGCTGATGCTCGCGTGGAAGATCGCGCCGGCACTGGCCGCCGGAAACACGGTCATCCTCAAGCCGGCCGAGACGACGCCGCTCACGGCGCTCCTCTTCGCGGACGTGCTCCGGCAGGCCGAGCTCCCGCCGGGCGTGGTGAACATCGTCACGGGCGACGGGCGCACGGGCGCCGAGCTGGTCAAGCACCCGGGGATAGACAAGATCGCGTTCACGGGCTCGACCGAGGTGGGGAAGGCGATCCAGCGGGAGCTCGCCGGCAGCGGGAAGCGGCTGACGCTCGAGCTCGGCGGCAAGGCCGCGAACATCATCTTCGACGACGCCGCGCTCGACCAGGCCGTCGAGGGGATCGTCAACGGGATCTACTTCAACCAGGGTCACGTCTGCTGCGCGGGGTCGCGGTTGCTCGTCCAGGAGTCGATCTACGAGCCGGTGATCGAGAAGCTCAAGCGCCGGCTGACGACACTCCGGGTCGGCGACCCGCTCGACAAGAACACCGACGTCGGCGCGATCAACTCGAAGCAGCAGCTGGAGAAGATCGAGGAGCTCGTCGCGAGCGGGGAGGAGGAGGGCGCTGAGATCTACCAGCCGCCGTGCCGCCTGCCGGAGAAGGGCTACTGGTTCGTGCCGACGGTGTTCACGAACGTGGCCCAGAGCTACCGCATCGCCCAGGAGGAGATCTTCGGGCCGGTGCTCTCGGTGCTGACGTTCCGGACGCCCGACGAGGCTGTCGAGAAGGCGAACAACACGCCGTACGGGCTGTCGGCGGGCGTCTGGACGGAGAAGGGCTCGCGGATCCTCTCGATGGCGAACCGCCTGGAGGCGGGCGTCGTGTGGGCGAACACCTACAACCGCTTCGACCCGACCTCGCCGTTCGGCGGCTACAAGGAGTCCGGCTTCGGCCGGGAGGGCGGGCTTCACGGCCTCGAGCCGTACCTGGAGCTCGACGACTCGGAGGTGCGTGGGTGAGCCGGCTTCCCGTGCGCAAGACGTACAAGCTCTTCATCGGGGGCGACTTCCCGCGGTCCGAGTCGGGGCGCACGTACGAGGCGCAGGGGCAGAACGTGGCCCGCGCGTCGAGGAAGGACGTTCGCGACGCGGTCCGCAGCGCACGTGGCGCGTTCGGCACGTGGCGCGGCATGACGGCCTACAACCGCGGCCAGGTGCTCTACCGCATCGCCGAGATGATGGAGGCGCGGACGGAGGAGTTCGCGGACCTGTCGAAGGGCCGCAAGGAGGTCGAGGCTGCCGTCGATCGCTGGGTCTGGTACGCGGGCTGGGCGGACAAGTACGCGCAGGTCCTCGGGACCTCGAACCCGGTCGCCGCGCCGTACTTCAACTTCACGATCCCCGAGCCGACCGGCGTCGTCGGGATCGTCGCGCCCGACGAGCCGGCCCTGGACGGGCTGGTCGCCCGGCTCGCGCCCGTGATCGTCGGCGGGAACACCGCGGTGGTGCTGGCGTCGGAACCGGCTCCGCTCGCCGCGATCGAGCTCGCGGAGGCGCTCGCGACGGCGGACGTGCCCGGCGGCGTCGTGAACATCCTCACGGGGTATCGGTCGGAGCTCGCGCCCTGGCTCGCCGGACACATGGACGTGAACGCGATCGACCTCGCCGGCGCCGACGGGGAGATCCCGGAGCTGGAGCGGCTCGCGGCCGAGAACGTCAAGCGCGTCGTGCGCGGTCGGGCCGACCGGCAGAGCCCGTACGAGATCGCAGCGTTCCTCGAGCTGAAGACGGTTTGGCACCCGATCGGCGTCTGACGGCGCCACGTAGCTAGAGAAGGTTGCCCCCGCCTCCTCCCCGATGCGAGCCTAGCCGCGGCCGGCGCGCGGATGTGTGACGCAAGCGCGCCGGAACAGTGAAGATGCCCGGCGTGACTCCGAGGGCGGAACGTTGAGCCAGCGCCGGCTGAGCCACGCGATCGCGGAGGGCGACGGCATCTCGGTGATCGTCGCCGTCGACGGGCCGGAGGCCGCGCACGAGGCGGAGGCGGCCGGAGCCGAGGGTGTGCTCGTCGCGGCCGGAGACCTGGACGCCCTGCCGGCGATCCGGGCCGCAACCGAGCTCCCGGTCGTCGTCGTCTTCGAGGCCGATCGCCCGGCTCCCGACGGCGCGGACGCATGCATCGTCGACGTCCGGGACGACGACCCCGACCGGCTGGAGGCGATCCTCGCGGACCTCGCCCACCGCTTCGAGCTCGCTCCGCGCATCTGGAAGGCCGAGCATCTCGAGTTCGTGCTCGAGGAGCTCGATCCCGAGGTTCTCGTTCTCGGCTCGGACGGCGACGAGCCGCTCGCCGAGGCGCTCGAGCTGCTGCCGGACGTGCCCGCTGGAAAGCTCGCGATCGCGGACGTGGGTGCGACGACGCGCGAGGAGCTCGTGGAGCTGGAGCGCGCGGGGGTCGACGGGGTGATCGTCTCCGCCGGGAACATCGCCGACCTGGTCGGCACCGCGCCGCCCGAAGTCTGACCCGCACGAGGTGTCGAGCCGCTGGGGGAACCGCTGGCTCGCCCTCGGGGCGCTCCTGGCCGGCGCGGCGGCGATCCGACTCGTAGGCGTCCGCTACGGCCTTCCGTTCCCGCTCCTCAATCCGGACGAGCAGAGCATCGTCCCGCGTGCCTGGCGCATGAGCCACGGCGGGGGGCTCGATCCGGAGTGGTTCGACTACCCGACGCTGCTGATGTACGCGATGGCGCCGTTCCAGAACTGGGCGGGCGATCCGTCGTACCTCGCGGCCCGGCTCGTCGTCGTCGCGCTCGGCGTGGCCGGCGTCGCGGCAGCCTGGTGGCTCGGCGGCCGCGCGTACGGGACGATCGCCGGGTTCGTCGCGGCCGCGGTCACCGCCGTCGAGGTCACGCATGTCCAGTACTCACGGATGGCCGTCACCGACGTCCCGATGACGCTCGGGGTGGCGGTCGCGCTCGGCCTCATGGTCGTCGGCCGCCTGCCCGCGGCCGGGGTCGCGATCGGCGTCGCCGCGGGCTTCAAGTACCCGGCGTTCACGCTCCTCGTGCCGCTGGTCGTCGCCGGGTGGGGGCGGTGGCGCCGCCTGGCGCTCTCGGCGGCGCTCGCCCCCGCGGCGTTCCTGCTCACGAGCCCGTACTTCGCCGTCCACCTCGGCGAGGCGCTCGGCGACGTCCGCCGGGTGCATGAGCTCGCCCGGCAGGGCTGGCTCGGCTTCGAGAACGACCACGTCGCGCCGGTCGCGTTCGCGGACAGGCTCTGGGAGGGGATGGGGCCGGCGCTGCTCGTCGCGCTCCTCGGCCTCGTCCTCGCGCTCGTCCACCGGACGTATCCCGACCGGATCCTCGCGGCGTTCGTCCTGGCCTACTTCGCGACCCTCCTGCCCCTCGACGCGCACTTCGACCGCTACGTCCTGCCGCTCGTCCCGGCGCTCGGGGCACTGGCCGGCCGGGTGCGGGCGCTCGCGTCGGTGACGCTGCTCCTCCTCGTCATTCCGCTCGTGTGGTCGATCGGCGACACGAAGCCGCTGACGAGGACCGACACCCGGGTCGTCGCCCACGACTGGATGAAGGCGAACCTCACGCCCGGCGTGCTCGTCGCCGCCGACCCGTCGACGGCGACGCCCGCCGAGGTGCGCGTCATCCGCCTCGCCCTTCCGGGCCCGGGCCGGCCACGTGACCCCGAGCGCAACGTCGGACGACTGCGCGAGCTCGGGGTCGGCTACGTGGTCGCGACGGGAGCCGTGGCCGACCCCGTCGCCGCCGCGGGCGACCGCTACGCGTACGAGAAGCGCTTCTACGACGAGCTCGAGCGGCGGGGGAACCGGCGCTTCTACCGGGCGGCGAAGGGCAAACTGGCTGGACCTTGGGTAGCGGTGTACGAGCTGTAGCGGCGGCTCCGGTGGACACCAGGCGGCACCGCGTCGCCGTCGCCGGCGCCGTCTTCGTGTCCGGCGCGGTCGTCCTCGGGATGGAGATCGCGGCCAGCCGGGTCCTCGCGCCGTTCTTCGGAAACTCGCTCTTCGTCTGGGGCGCGCTGATCGGCATCGTCCTCGCAGGGCTCTCGATCGGCTACTGGGCGGGAGGCGTCCTCGCCGACCGGCGGCCGGAGCCGCGGCTCCTCGCCGCCGTCATGGGGCTCGGGGCGCTCGGCGTCCTTGCGATCCCGATCCTCGACGAGCCCGTGCTCGAGGCGATCGTCGAGTGGGACCCGGGGCCGCGGCTGAACCCTCTGCTCGCGGCGATCGCGCTGTTCTTGGCTCCGAGCGTGATCCTGGCCGGGGTGGCCCCGATCGCCGTCCGGCTCCATGCCGAGTCGCTGTCGACCCTGGGCCACACCGCCGGACGCCTGTTCGCGATCTCGACCGCAGGCTCGATCGCCGGCACCTTCGCCACCGCGTTCTGGCTGATCCCCGAGTTCGGCACCGACCAGCTGCTCGGGATCGCCGCGGCCGCGCTCTTCGCCGCCGCCGCGCTGTTCTCGCTGGCACAGCGGCTCGTCGGCACGGCCGCGGTCGCGGTCGCAGGCGCGGTCCTCGCCGGGGCGGCGGCCGTCGCGCTGGCGCCTGACACCGGGGGCACGATCAGCGAGGCCCAGGCGCGCAACTGGTCGCCGCTCTACCGTCAGGCGGGGTACGTCGGTGGCCAGCAGCCGCCGGACGCCGCAGGCCTCACGCTTCGGTACGCGAAGGACACGCGCTACCACCGGCTCAGCGTCGCCGACGACGCGACGAACCGGTACCTCCGCTTCGACAACAGCTACCAGAGCGGAATGCCGCTCGCGCGCCCCTTCGGGACGGCCTTCGAGTACGTGGACTTCTTCCACCTCGCCCGCGCGTACAACCCGGACGCGAAGGACATCCTCATGATCGGCCTCGGCGGTGCCTCCGCCCCCAAACGCCTCTGGCGGGATTACCCGGATGTTCGCATCCAGACGGTCGAGCTCGACCCCGTCGTCGTCGACGTGGCCTACCGCTTCTTCGAGCTCCCGCGCGACGAGCGCCTCCAGGTGGACGTCGACGACGGCCGGCGATGGCTCGACAAGCACGATCGCAAGTGGGACGCGATCCTCATCGACGCGTTCTACGCCGACGCGATCCCGTTCCACCTCTTCACGGCGGAGTTCATGGAGCTCGTCCGCTCGAGGCTCAACCCGGGCGGCGTCGTCGTGACGAACACGATCGGCGCGATCGCCGGCGAGCAGTCGCGCCTCTTCCGGTCGGTCTATCGGACGTACCGCACGGTCTTCCCGACCGTCCTCGTCCACCCGGTGATCCTGTCGGGCGACGAAGGCGACGCCGGCGTCCGCAACCTGATGCTCGTGGCAACCGACCAGGCGGCGCCGGACAAGGCGTTCCTGGCCGAGCGCTGGCGCAAGATCCGCGCGGGCTCGCCGGGCGCCCCCGACCTGACGAGGGCGATCCGCGACCGGCGCGACGCGGACGTGTCGATCGCCGGGGTGCCGACGCTGACGGACGACTACGCGCCGACCGACGCGCTCCTGCTGATCGAGTGAGCCCGCGAGAGGGCTACCTTGTACGGGGTGCGTAGGGCTCTCTTGATCGCTCTGCTGGCGCTGACCGCCGCCGGCTGCTCGCTCGGCGACGACGGTGTCGAGGGGGCGGCGTCGGCACGCGAGCGCCCGGCCGCCTGCCCCGCGGCGTGGAGGCCCGGCTGGCAGCAGCTCGCCGACGACGTCGGCATCCGCGTCTACTGCCCGAGCTGGATGCCGAGCCCGATCGACGCGGAGATCGGCGGCCAGTGGAACAGCGACGGCGCGATCGTGGACGAGGACAAGAGCTTCCTCGCCGGGTTCCTCTGGCACGAGGCGGGGAGCGGCGACGTCCACGTCAACTTCCGCGGCTACCCCGGCCGGACGGCCATCCCGAGCTGCGTCGAGACGCGCACCTCGGGCGGCACGACTCGGCGCCGGTCGGTCCCGTGCTTCAGCGACGCGAAGGGCACGCGGGACGTGGGGGACAAGACGATCACGGTCTACACCGTCTCGCGCGACGCCGACCAGTGGCACGTGACCTACGCCTGGAGGGAGGACGGCTCGCTGTACACGGTGAGCGAGCACGTCGCGCCGCCGCTCAACTTCCGCCAGGTGCTGCGCAACCTCGATCGGATCGTCGGCGGGCTCGAGGCCATCGAACCGAAGGCGTAGCTTGCGACTGACCCGGAGAGAGCTCCTCGGCGGCGCGGCCGCCGGCGCCCTCGGCGCTGCCGGGATCTACGAGCTCGTGGACAGGCTCGCGGAGTCGCCGCCTCGGGCCGAGGCCGGCGAGCTTCACGAGGAGCAGTACCTCCTGTCGGGCGCAAAGCTCCTCACGCACGAGGGTGTCGAGGTGATCGAGCCGCCGCTGCACCACCAGGTCGTCACCGCCCGCCTCGAGGTCGAGCCCACACGGCGGGAGCTTCGCGAGGCGCAGCGCGTCCTGGAGCGTGCTCTCGCCGGGATCGAGCGTCGTTACGAGCCGAGCCCTGCGGGCCTCGCCGTCACCGTCGCGTGGGGGCTTCCGTACTTTCGGCGCGTCCTCCCGGAGCTCGCCGGCCGGCACCTACCCATCGACCGGCGGGCGTCGACGAGCGCCGACCGGCCGGTGCCGGCAATCCTGGACGCCGAGCGGTTCCCGAGCGATCCGGAGACCACCGTCCTCGAGGCGAACGAGGTCGCCTTCCTGCTGCGCAGCGACGAGCGGGAGCACGTCGCCGACGCGGCGCAGTCGCTCTTCGCGGACACCGACGGCCTGTTCGAGCTGACGAGCATCCGCAAGGGGTTCCAGGGCGGCGGGTTCGCCGGAGGGACGGGCCTCCCGAAGGCGATGGCCACCGCCGCCGGCATCCAGGGAGCCGATCTCATCCCCGACGGAGCGCAGCTCTTCCTCGGCTTCACGTCCACGCAGCGGCAGACCCAGGGGCAGTCGCGGATCCCGAGCTTCGAGACGCTCGGGCTGGTCGACGTGCGCGACGGCTACTTCCTCGGCGGGACGCACATGCACCTGTCGCACCTCTTCGAGAACGTCGAGGCGTGGTATCTCGACTTCGACTTCCGCGACCGCGTCGACACGACCTTCCGCCCCGGCTTCCGGGCGCGCGAGGGTGCGCAGACCCTGCGCCAGGCGCCCGAGGACGCGGCGTCGGAGGCCGACCTGAAGCGGGACTACCGTCGCCACGGCGCGATCGGCCACAGCGGCTCGATCCAGCCCACCTCGCGCCTCCAGATGGACGTCCGCGGCGCCGACGGCGAGCTCTACCGAAAGGGCAGCGCGATCCCGCTCCGCGCGGACTTCAACACGCTCGACAACCCGTTCTTCTGGACGTCGGACCCCGACCGGGACCGCCAGTCGGAGCAGCCCGAGGCCGGGCTCCACTTCATCACCTTCAATCCGTCGAGCGACGACTTCCGCCGGAACCGCATGGCGATGGACGGCGTCCTGCCGGACGGCACGCGCCTTCCGCTCCAGGCGCGTTCCCGCGCGCAAGGCCTGAACTCCGTCCTCCGAACGACGCACCGCCAGAACTACGTCGTCCCGCCGAGGAGCCACCGGAGCTTCCCGCTCGTCGAGCTCCTCACCTGACCCGCCGCTGAACGGGCCGTGCCCGTTCAGCCGGGACGGCTGCTCGAGAGGAACCGGGCGCCAGGCGGCGTCAGCCGAAAAAGGCCGCGGCGACGTCGTAGACCTCTCGCGGCACGGTCTTCAGCTCGCGGGTGGCCTCCTCCAGCGAGACGTCGACCACGGCGTCCCCGTGGAGCGCCGCCATCCGGCCGAACCGTCGCTCCTCGATGAGGTCCGCCGCCTTGAGGCCGAACCGGGTGGCGAGGATCCGGTCGCGCGGGGTGGGGGAGCCGCCGCGCTGGACGTGGCCCAGGACCGTGACGCGCGTCTCGTAGCCCGTCCGCTCCTCGATGTCGCGTGCGAGCGCCTCGCCGACGCCGCCCAGCCGGACATGGCCGAACTGATCCTTCTCGGCCTCCTGGGTCACCGTGCGCTGCTCACCTGACTCGTAGGTCAGCTCGTACCCCTCGCTGACGACGACGATGGAGAAGTCCTTGCCCCGCTCGTGGCGCTTCCGCAGCTCGTCGCAGGCCGCCTCGACGGTGACCGGCTGCTCGGGGATGAGGATCGCGTCCGCCCCTCCGGCGATCCCGCTCATCACCGCGATCCACCCGGTGTGCCGGCCCATCACCTCGACGACCATCACCCGGTTGTGGGACTCGGCCGTCGTGTGCAGCCGGTCGATCGCCTCGGTCGCGATGAACACCGCCGTGTCGAAGCCGAACGTGTAGTCGGTGCCGGAGAGGTCGTTGTCGATCGTCTTCGGCACGCCGAGGACGGGGAGACCGTGCTCGGCGTGCAGGCGGGCGGCCACCCCGAGCGTGTCCTCTCCCCCGACTGCGACGATCGCGTCGAACGCCTCCGACTCGGCCGTCTCCAGGACCCGGCTGACGCCGTCCTCGCTCTTGTACGGGTTCGTCCTGGACGTTCCCAGAATCGTCCCGCCGCGGGGCAGCAGCCCCGAGATCCCGCGGTAGTCGAGGGGTTGGAACAGACGGTCGGTCATCCCGCGCCACCCCTCCCGGATCCCGATCACCTCGTAGCCGCGATCGAGCGAGCGACGGGTCACCGCGCGGATGACCGCGTTCAGCCCAGGGCAGTCACCGCCGCCCGTGAGGATGCCGACCCGACCAGGCATAGGGCTACCCTATTCCCGCAGGCCGAAGTGGCGGAACTGGCAGACGCGCCGGACTCAAAATCCGGTGGCCTTCGGGCCGTGTGGGTTCGATTCCCACCTTCGGCACCTTCCTCGCGCGGCTTCGCCGCTCTGTTTCGCTCGAAGTCTCACGACTTCGAGCGACCCTATTAAGCCGGGGCCGGGCTGCGCCCGACCGCGGCCGACGCGCACTCGTCTGTTCCTCGCTCTTCGACGTATCCGGCAGAGCGGGCGCAGCCCGCTCTGCGGCGAGATCGCCGCGGAACGGGCTCCGCCCGTTACGCCGCT
>DASTWB010000031.1:0-6386 GCA_035758725.1 Gaiellaceae bacterium | reverse complement strand
TAAGGAGGACGAGATGTCCGCAACCACGATCCCCCAGAGCGTCGACGTCGACGCCGAGGGCTTCCTCACCGACCCACAGCAGTGGAGCGAGGGCCTCGCCGAGCAGATCGCGCGCGAGAACGGCGTCCCGGAGCTGACGGACCGCCACTGGCTCGTCGTGCGGTTCATGCGCGAGCGCTACCTCGCCACCGGCACCGCGCCCTCGATCCGTGCGCTCGGCAAGGAGTCCGGCGTGCCCGTCAAGGAGCTCTACCAGCTCTTCCCCAAGGGCCCGGCGAAGCTCGCCGCCAAGATCGGCGGGATCCCCAAGCCAAAGGGCTGCATCTAGAAGGGAGCACCCCATGACCACCACGTTCGAACACCCGAAGCTCGCGGCGGTCGAGCCCGAGCCCGAAACGGTCGAGCCGAAGACGATCGAGAAGGTCGCGATCGTCGTCTCCAAGGGCTCGCTCGAGGGCGTCTACCCGGCCCTGATCATGGCCAACGGCGCCCGGATGGAGGGCATCGAGGCCGACCTCTTCTTCACGTTCTTCGGGCTCGACGCGATCCGCAAGGACCGCTACGAGAAGATCAAGGTCGCAACGGTCGGGAACCCCGGCCTGCACATGCCGACGCTGCTCGGTGCGCTGCCCGGCTTCTCGGCGCTCGTCACGAAGATGATGCAGCGGCAGATGGAGAAGATCGACATCCCGCCGGTGCCCGAGTTCATCGAGCTCGCCGCCGACTCCGGCGTGCGCCTCTACGCGTGCAAGGCGACGGTGGACATGTTCGGCCTCGCGCTGGACGACTTCGTCCCGCAGGTCGAGGACATCATCTCGGTCGGCGAGTTCTACGAGAAGGCGGCCGGCGGCCAGATCATCTTCACGTAGACGCCGAGCGCAGCCCGCGGACCGCCGCAACCGGCCGGAAGGTCCGGAGCATGATCATCGCGGCCGTCAGGCCGATCACGAGATTGAGGCTCGTGACCGCCGCCTGCATCCCCACGGAGAAGGAGACGACGGCGGCTGTCGACGCCGTCGTGTGGAGCGCGTAGGCGAGGAGGACCTGCTGCGTCCCGACGCCGCCGGGGGTCGGAACCATCGTCGCGATGCCCCCGACGACGACCACGACGGTCGCCGCCGTCAGCGTCGCGGGCAAGTGCATCGCGGCGAGCAGGAAGTACGCGGCTCCGATCCGGCACGCCCATGCTCCCAGCTGCACCGGCACCACTTCGGTCAGGTAGCGGCGCGGCGAGGTCAGGATCGACGCGCCGGCCTTGAACCCCCGCCAGAGCGCCAGGAGCCGGGGCGCGAGACCTCGTCCGAGCAGCAGCGCGCCGGCCGCGACCAGCGCAATGGCCACGGCGACGAGGGCCACGTGGACCGGCCCGATCGCCGGCAGGCCGGGCAGCGACGGAAGCCCAGGCGGGCTCGGCAGCGCACCGACGCCGGCGAGCGAGAGGACGACGACGATGCCCACGAGTGCGTCGAACGCCGCGATCACGCCCATCGAGGAGGCGATCGTGGGCACCGAGGAGCCCTTGATTCGCGTCCGCGCGAGGCCGATCTTGGCGAGGTCTCCTCCGCGTGCGGGCGTGAACGAGTTGACCGCGACGCCCGCGGCGTAGGCGCCGGCGATCCCGAGCAGCGGCACCCGACGGTCGGGGTAGGCGGCACGGAGGACGCTTCGCCAGGCGAGCGAGCGGAGCCCGAAGTTCGAGAGGTGGAAGAGCAGCGCCACGAACGCGAGGCGCGGGTCGGCCGCGCCGACGGTGTGGAAGAACGTCTCCATGCCCTAGCGCGAGTCCACTCCGACGACGGGCTGCAGCAGGGCGGGCCGGTCGCTGATCAGGCCGTCCACGCCGAGGCTCACCAGTTCCTGCGCGCGCTCGACCGTGTTGATCGGCCAGGTGATGATCGTGTCCGCGAGCTCGCGAAGGTCGCGCACGGTGCGCGAGTCGAGGAGCCGCTCGTGGATCGTGATCGCCTGCAGGCGCTTGCCCGCGACGAGCCGGCGCAGGCGCCGGAGGTCCCGCCCGCTCCCGACCGAATGGACGAGACGAGTCCCTGTGACCCCGCTGAACGGCTCGAGCAGCGGCCAGCTTCGCGCGCAGACCGTCACCTGCCGGCCGGCATGGAGCGTCGGCTCGAGGAGCTCGAGCAGCGCCCGGCTGAGGCGCCGGTCGCGGCCCTTGAGGTCGAGGAGGAGCTCGGTCCGCTCGGCGACCGCGTCCAGGAGCTCAGGAACGAGCAGCCGGCGGGCGAACGGGTTTCCGAGCTTCCACCGGTCCCACAGGATCGGGACCGGGCCCAGCGTCTTGAGGTGGCGCACCTCGAGGCGCCCCCGAAAGAGGTGCACGTCTGCCTCGATCGCTTCCACACCGAGCGCCTCGGCCGACCGCAGGGCGATCAGGGAGTTCCCGGACCGATGCGCGACGACGAATGGGCGACCGGGCGGACCGATTCGTCCTGATCCGGGGCCTTTCACCTCCGCTCAGTGTAGGCGCAGTTATCCGCGTCGCCACCAGTAACCCCGCGAGCACGACGACCGTGCCTGCGACGACGTCGAGGACGTAGTGGTTCGCGGTCGCGACGACCGCGAAGGCCATGGCCGCCGGCATGACCACCGCGAAGACCCGAAGGGAGAGCCGGGTGGTGGCCTGGAAGATGACGATCCCGAGGAGGATGTTCCAGCCTGCGTGGAGGCTCGGAAAGGCCGCGTACTGGTTCGTGAGGGCGGGAGGCTGCAGCGCCCGGTAACCGCGCGAGTACTCGGTCACCGTGTCCACGACGGCGGGGTCGGCAAGCCGCGGCGGGGCCATCGGAAGGGCCGCGAAGAAGACGAAGCCGATCAGTCCGGAGATGAACATCGCGTTCCGGAGCAGGCGGTAGCGGTCCCGGCTCCGCAGGTAGAGGGCGATCCCGCAGGCCACGATCACCGGCCAGTGGCCGTAGACGTAGACCCAGTTCGTGGCCGCGACCAGCCACCTGTGGTCGATGACCAGCTCCTGGAGCCGGTGCTCCCAGTCGATTCCGAGGTCCCGCTCGAGGCGCAGGAGTGCATCGGCGTTCGCGAACGCGCGATCGAACCGGTCCTCCGTGAATCCCCGGACACCGAAGTACAGGAGCGCCGCCGCGGCGATCAGCCCGGCTTCCCGCCCGACCGCGATCGCCGGCGCCGCTTGAATGCGCAGGCTCGGTCCGCTCATGTCTCGACTCTCTCCCACACAGGCTAGAGCGCCATCGGCGCCCTCCCCGACTGCCTTTCGGCTTACTACCGACGCTGCTCCGACCGGCCCCCGATTCCATGCGGCCCCGGCGGCGCGATCCTGTAGAGGTGAGCACGATCGACGACTGGATCGCGCCTGCGTCGCTGTTCGCCGACAGGCAGGCGGCGGGCCGGCTGCTCGCCGAGCGGCTCGTGCACGAGCGGGCGGGCGACGCGGTCGTGGTCGGCCTCGCCCGCGGCGGAGTGGTCGTCGCGGCCGAGGTCGCTGCGGCTCTCGGCCTGCCGCTCGATGCGGTCGCGGTCCGGAAGGTCGGCCATCCCTGGCAGCCCGAGTACGCGATCGGCGCGGTGGCGCCGGGCGACGGCGTCTTCGTCCGTTCACACGACGGGCTCACCGACGAGGAGGTCGCAGCCGCCGTCGAGGCGGCCAGGGAGAAGGCCGCGGCGCTCGATCTCCGGCTCCACGCCGCGCACCCGGCCCTGGACCTCGGCGGCCGCCGCTGCATCCTCGTGGACGACGGGCTCGCGACCGGCGCGTCGATGGTCGCGGCCGTCCGCTGGGCCCGCAGCCGGGGCGCGTCGCGCGTCGTTGCGGCGGTCCCGGTCGGGGCGCGCGACACGGTGGCGCCGCTGCGGGACGAGGCCGACGACGTCGTCTGCCCGCATGAGCTCGACGTGTTCCTCGCCGTGGGAGTCTGGTACGAGGTCTTCGGCCAGGTCGAGGACGAGGACGTCGTGCGACTGCTCGCACGCGTCCGCGAGGCCTCGGAGGTCTCCCGGGAGGAGGGGTGAGGATGCTCGAGGATCGGCCACGGGTCACCACCGAGTTGAGGCAGGTCGACGAGACGCTCTGGGAGCTTCCGGCTCGGGCCGACATGCGCGTCCCGGCCCGGGTCTTCGCGGACGCCGAGCTGCTCGAGGCGATCGCGGGCGACCGTTCGCTCGAGCAGCTCCAGAACGTCGCGACGCTCCCGGGCGTCGTCGACGCGGTCCTCGCGATGCCGGACATCCACCAGGGCTACGGCTTCCCCGTCGGCGGCGTCGCGGCGACGGAGGCTCCCGACGGTGTCGTCTCCCCGGGAGGCGTCGGGTACGACATCAACTGCGGCGTGCGCCTCCTGGCCCTCCCGCTCGCGGAGCCCGAGCTCGGCGAGCGGCGGGAGGCGCTCGTCCACGAGATCTCGCGGGCGATCCCTGCCGGGACCGGGAAGCGAAGCGAGTTGCACTTCGAGGGCGCGGCGCTCGACCGTTTGCTCCGCGACGGGCCCCGGGTCCTCGTCGAGGAGCGCGGAATCGGCACGGACGACGACCTGGAGCACACGGAGTCGGGCGGCTGCCTGCCCGGCGCCGACCCTGCAGCCGTCTCCGAGCGTGCGCGCCTCCGCGGCGCAGGCCAGATCGGGACGGTGGGAGCAGGGAACCACTTCATCGAGCTGCAGCGGGTCGACGAGGTCTTCGATCCGGCGACCGCCCGTGCCTTCGGGCTCGCCGCGGGCGGGCTGACCGTGCTCATCCACTCCGGGTCCCGTGGGCTGGGACACCAGGTCTGCACGGATCACGTGCGCCTGATGGGACCGGCACAGGAGCGCTACGGCATCGTCCTCCCCGACCGGCAGCTCGCGTGTGCCCCGCAGTCCTCACCGGAGGGCCGCGCCTACCTGGCAGCGATGGCCGCGGCGGCCAACTATGCGTGGGCGAACAGGCACACGATGGCCCACGGCGTCCGCGAGTCCGTGCGCAAGGTGCTCGGCGACGACGTCGCGGACGGCACGCGTCAGGTGTACGACGTCGCTCACAACGTCGCGAAGCTCGAGACGCACGGCGGCCGCACGCTCCTCGTCCACCGGAAGGGGGCGACCCGTGCCTTCCCGGCAGCGTCCGAGGAGATCCCGCCCGTCTACCGCGAGGTGGGCCAGCCGGTCTTCATCCCGGGGAGCATGGGCACCGCGAGCTACGTCCTCGCCGGCGAGCCCGGTTCGATGGAGCGCTCGTTCGGCACGACGTGCCACGGCGCAGGGAGGCGCATGAGCCGGACGCGTGCGCGGAAGGCGATCACGGGCGGCGAGCTTCGGCGCAAGCTCGCCGAGCAGGGGATCGTCGTCCGCTGTCCGTCCAACAAGGGGCTGGCCGAGGAGGCGCCGTTCGCCTACAAGGACGTCGAGCGCGTCGTGGGCGTGGTGGAGCAGGCGGGCCTGGCCCGCCGCGTCGCGCGGCTACGCCCGCTCGGCGTCGTCAAGGGCTGAGCGGCTCGGAACCGCGAAGACGGGGCAGGGCGCCACGTGGAGCAGGCGGTGCGTGACGCTGCCGAGGAGGAGGCCCGCGACCAGCCCCTGACCACGCGTTCCCACGACGACGACGTCCGCCTCCGCGTCGCGCGCGATGTCTGCGATCACCTGGGCGACACCGCCCGCCGCGACCGCGGCGTGCTCGAGCTCGATCTCGACTCCCGACTGCTTCAGCGCGTCGACCTGCCGGCGGATCTTCTCCTCCCGCTCCTCCTCGTCCACGTGGACCGGGTAGCCGGCTGACCGGCCGACGCCCATCTCCCGCACGTGGACGGCGAGCACGCGCGCCGTGCCGTCGCGCGCGAGCCGCACGGCGTAGTCGAGCGCCAGGTCGGCGTTCTCCGAGCCGTCCGTGGCCCAGACCACGAGGTCGAACATGGTCGCCGGCCGGCCGTCAGTCCCGGCAGACGTCCGCGATCCCGGCGTCCGTGAGCCCGAGGAGATCGGCCGTCTTCATCTTCAGCGACTCGCCGTGCGAGCCCGCCTCGAAGACGATCCACTCTCGCTCCGCGACCCTGGGATCCACGAGGACCCGGTCCCCCTCCGGCCCGCCGAAGGGCGGCACCGCGCCCAGCTCGAACATGGGATAGGCAGCTGCGAGCTCGTCTTCGGTGGCGAGCCGCGCATCCTTGCCCTCGCCGAGCGCCTCCCTGGCCTTGCGAAGGTCGACGCGTTCGGATGCGGGAACGACGACCCTTGCGCGGCCCTGCCCGGCGACGAGGACGATGGTCTTCGCGACCTCGTCGAGGCTGATCTCCAGCGCCTCGGCTTCGTCCGCCGCGCGCTCGGTTCGCGGGTGCGACAGGACCTCGTATCCCAGCTCGCGCTCCGAGAGCGCCTGCATCACCGTTGTGCTCATGGCTTCTCCTCCGTCAGTGACGCACGCGCGCGCGC
>DASTWB010000049.1:0-5553 GCA_035758725.1 Gaiellaceae bacterium | reverse complement strand
CGAGCAGCTCGTCCGTGCGCCGGTCCCGCTTCGCGCGGGGAATGCCGTGGAGCGCGAGTTGGAGCTTCAGGTGCTCGCGTCCGGTCAGGAGCGGGTCGAGGGCCGCCTCCTGCAGCGCGGCGCCGATCGCCCGGCGCACGGCGGGGCCTTCCGTGACGATGTCGTGGCCGCCGACCCTCGCTGAGCCCGCGGTCGGAGGGAGCAGCGTCGTGAGCATGTGGACCGTCGTCGACTTGCCGGCGCCGTTCGGCCCGAGGAAGCCGTAGATCTCCCCGGGAGCGACGTCGAGGTCGATTCCGGCGACCGCGTGAATGCCGCCCTTGAACTCCCGAACCAGCCCACGGACCTCGATTGCACGCTCCACCCCCGCACACTACCCGTGTACGAATGCTGTAAAGGCGGGCTTGCCGTTTCCCGGTTTTCGCTAGCCTCAGCCGGGGTCGATGCTGAGGAAGGCGATCATTTTGTGCCTGCTCGCAGGCATTTTCGCCTCACCCGCGGGGGCCGTGCCGCGGACCCTCATGCCCGGCGTCACCTACGAGAAGCGGCTGCAGTTCACGCGCTTCGGGCCGCAGGCCCTCCACATCCTGACGGCACCCAAGCCGGCCGGAGGGCTGTACGGCCTCAAGCCCGTCCTCTCGAACGGCGCCGCGATCGGGCGCGAGCGCGTGACCTCCATGCAGAGGCGGGCCGAGGCGAGCGCGACGGTCGCCGGCGTGAACGCCGACCGGTTCACGTGGACGGACGGGATCCCGTCGAGCGGCCTGATCCAGGACGGCGTCCTGAGGACGACGCCTCACCCGAGGCGCTCGATGGTCGGCGTCGACACGGCCGGAAATCTTCGAGTCGACAGGATCGCGATGCTCGGCACGTGGCAGGGGTCTGGTCCTCGGCGGCCGATCCATCTCGTCAACCGCCCGCCCGGCCCGAACGGGACGACGCTCTACACGCCTTCGTACGGCGCGACGACTCCGCCGAACACCGGGGCATTCGAAGCCGTCCTCTCGCCGTTCCCCTCGGCCACCCCGAATGCCGATCTGGTCGGATTCGTCTCCGAGAACCGGCGCGGCGGAACGCCGATCCCCCCGGGCGGCGCCGTGCTCGCGGCACGCGGGACGCAGGCGCAGCGGATGGCCGTCGAGGCCGTGGCGGGCGACATGATGAGCGTCCGGCTCGTCCTCCGGCCGGAGTGGCGCGACGTTCCGGAGGCGGTCGGCGGAGGTCCCGAGCTCGTCCGGCAGGGGCGCCCGATCTTCCGCCCGAACGAGGATTTCGGCACCGACCTGAACCGGCGGGAGCCGCGGACCGCTGTCGGACAGAAGGCGGACGGGAGGATCGTGATGGTCGTCGTCGACGGCAGGCGGCTCGGGTACTCCTCGGGGATGACGAACTTCGAGCTCGCGCAGACGATCGTGCGCCTCGGCGCCATCACCGCTTCCGCGCTCGATTCCGGCGGCTCCTCGACGATGGCGTTCGACGGCCAGCTGCTCAACCGTCCCTCGGACCGGGGCGGTGAGCGGTACGTCTCCGATGCGCTCCTCGTCATGTACTACGGCGTCCACGCGCCGGAGACGGAGCTGTCGTTCTCGCCCAACGGCGACGGCGCCGGCGACCGCCAGCGCCTCGAGTACAAGATCGTGAAGCCCTCCACGGTCACGGCGACCCTCACCGGGCCGGACGGCGTCGCACGCACCATCGACGCGGGCGAGCGGAAGCCGGGGCTCTACAAGTTCGCGTTCGCCGGAACCGCCCGGAAGAGCCGGTCCGCGCAGAGCCGTCGCGCGCGCGCCGCCGAGCCCGAGGGGCGCTGGCGCTGGTCGATCACGGCCGTGGACTCGGAGGGACGCCGCTCGACCGCCGAGCGCTCGTTCAGCCTCAACAACACCCTCGGCTTCATCTCCGTCCGGCCGACGAGGCTGGTCGTCCGCAAGAAGCGCGGCGGGCGGCTGCTCATCGGCTTCACGCTGACCAGGCCGGCGCGCGTCAACGTCACGATCACGTCGAAGACGGGTCAGCTCCTGCGCGTGGTCCGGAACTTCAACGCCAGGGCAGGAAAGTTCGCGGTGCTCTGGGACGGCAGGTATCCGAACCGGAAGCCCGTCTACTCGGGCACCTACGTCGCCCGCGTGGTGGCGACGAACAGCGTCGGCCGCGCCGAGCTCGCGCGGTCCTTCAGAGTCCGGCGCCGGTAGCGCTCGTACACTGCTGGCCGTGCTCGCGGCCTCCGTCCTCAGCGCAGTCACCGACACGCTCACCGAGACCGTCGGCGATCACGGCATCTACGCCGTCTTCGCCCTCATGCTCCTCGACGCCGTCTTCCCCGCGGCGAGCGAGCTCGTCATGGTCTACGCGGGAGCGGTGGCGGCGGGCGCGTTCGCCGGCCAGAACGTCGTCCTCTTCGGCGAGCGGATCGATTCCGAGCCCTGGGCCTACGTCGCAATGGCGACCGCGGGCGCTCTCGGCTACGTCGTCGGCTCGGCGATCGGCTGGGGGATCGGCCGCTACGGCGGCCGGCCGTACCTCGAGCGGCACGGGCGCTGGCTCCACGTCACGCCGCGCAACCTGCACCGGGCGGAGGACTGGTTCGACCGGTTCGGCGACTGGGCTGTCGCGATCGGCCGCGTGACGCCGGTCGTCCGCTCGTTCATCGCCATCCCGGCCGGCGTCTTCGAGATGCCGTTCGTCCGCTATCTCCTCTTGACGATCCCCGGCTCGGTGGCCTGGGCGTTCGCCTTCGGCGGCGCCGGCTGGGCGTTCGGGTCGCAGTGGGAGGACTTCCACCAGCGCTTCCACTACGCCGAGTACGTCGTCGCGGGGGCGATCCTGGCGGTGATCGTGGCCGCGATCGTCCGTCATCGGCGAGGGGCTAGGATTGACCGCCGTGCCGAAGATCCCGCTGGTTGACGTCCAGGCCCAGTACGGGCCGCTGACGGAGGAGCTGCGGAGCCGCTTCGAGGGAGTCCTCGAGTCCGGCCAGTTCATCCGCGGCCCGAACGTCCAGGCGTTCGAGGAGGAGGCTGCCGCCTACCTCGGCGTGCGGCGGGCGGTCGGCGTCGCGAACGGCACCGATGCGCTCGTGCTGGTGCTCGACGCGATGGGCATCGGGCCGGGCGACGAGGTCATCTGTCCGGCCTTCACGTTCTACGCGACGGCCGAGGCGATCGCCCGGCGCGGCGCGACACCGGTGTTCGCGGACATCGACGGCTCGACCCTGAATCTCGATCCCGAGGACGTCTCCGGCCGGATCACCGAGCGGACGAAGGCGATCATGCCCGTGCACCTGTTCGGCCGGCCGGCGCCGACGGCCGACCTCTCCGCGCTCGGCCTGCCGCTGATCGAGGACGCCGCGCAGGCGTTCGGCGCGCCCGGGATCGCGCAGACCGGAGCCGCGTCGACCTTCAGCTTCTATCCCACGAAGAACCTGTTCTGCCTCGGCGACGGAGGGTTGGTCACCGCCGACGACGAAGACCTCGCCGAGAGAGTCCGCATGCTCGCCTTCCACGGCTCCCGTGACAAGACCACGTTCGACTTCGTCGGGTACAACTCGCGCCTCGACGAGATCCAGGCCGCCTTCCTCAGGGTCTTCCTCGAGCACCTCGACGAGTGGACGCGCGGCCGGCGCGAGGCGGCGGCGCGGTACGCCGAGCTCGGGCTCGGCGAGCTCGTCGAGCTGCCGGAGGACGAGCCCGGCCACGTCTATCACCTGCTGGTCTCGCGCTCGCCGGAGCGAGAACGGATCCGCGAGGCGCTCACGGCGGCCGAGATCGCGTCTGCCAGCTACTACGTGACGCCCCTGCACCTCCAGCCGGCGCTCCGGTTCCTCGGTTACGAGCCGGGCTCGCTGCCCGAGACCGAGCGCGCCGCCGCGGAGAACTTCTCCGTGCCGCTCTGGCCGGGGATCGCGCCGGAGATCCAGGAGCGGGTCGTCGAGACCGTGCGCTCGGCGGTCGGAGCGCCTGTGTCCTGATGCTCCCGGTCAACCGGCACAGGCTCTGGCAGCTCGCCGCTGACGCGGCGCTCATCGCGCTCGCCTGGTGGCTCGCGTTCCAGCTTCGCTTCGACTTCGACGTGCCGGCCAACTTCCAGGACGGCTTCTGGAAGACGGTCGGGATCGTCGTGGCGATCAAGCTCGCCGTCTTCATCGCGTTCGGCTTCTACAACCGCTGGTGGCGTTACGTCTCCACCAAGGACATGTGGCGGGCCGCCCTCGGCGTCGTGGTCGCCTCGGTCATCGCGGCCAACGCCGTCTACTTCCTCGACCCGTTCGAGCGGCGGCTTCCGCGAGGCGTCGCGCTGATGGACGGCGTTCTGCTCCTCGGCCTCGTGGCCGGGTCCCGGCTCCTGGCGCGCAGCATCTTCGAACGGCCGTCGGCCTCCCGGCTCGTGGCCCGGGGCAAGGAGGTCATCGTCGTCGGAGCCGGAGACGCGGGCCAGCTCGTGATCCGCGAGATGCAGCGGTCGCGCCAGCTCGGCTACACGCCGATCGGGATCGTGGACGACGACCCGCGCAAGAAGAACCTCCGCGTCCACGGCGTCCGGGTGCTCGGGACGACCGAGGAGCTGCCGCACGTGTTGCGCGACAACCGGCCGGACGAGCTGCTGATCGCGATCCCGTCGGCGTCGGGTGAGGAGCGCCAGAAGATCGTCGAGATCGCCCGCCGCGAGGGCGTGCCCGTGAAGACGCTGCCCGGCCTCTACGAGCTGATCGCGGACGAGGACAACCTCGCAGCGCAGATCCGGCCCGTGCAGGTGGAGGACGTCCTCGGCCGCGAGCCTGTCGAGGTCGATCTCGCGGCGATCTCGTCGTACCTCGAGGGCGAGACCGTCCTCGTCACGGGCGCCGGCGGCTCGATCGGCGCAGAGCTCTGCCGGCAGATCTCGCGAGCGAACCCGTCGCGCCTCGTCCTCGTGGATCAGGGCGAGACGCCGCTCTTCGAGATCGAGCGGGAGCTCGTCGACGAACGCCAGTTCACGGCGAGCATCCCGGTGCTCGCCGACGTCTCGAACCGCCGCAAGATCCGCCAGGTGTTCGAGCGCTACGAGCCCGGCGTCGTCTTCCACGCAGCGGCGTACAAGCACGTGCCGCTGATGGAGGCGAACCCCCTGGAGTCGATTCGCAACAACGTCCTCGGAACGAAGATCGTGGCGGACGCCGCGGTCGAGTTCGGGGCCAAGCGGTTCGTCCTCGTCTCGACCGACAAGGCGCTGAACCCGAAGGCCGTCTACGGGCAGTGCAAGGCGCTCGCGGAGTGGATCACCGAGGCGTACGGTTGCCGCGACGACGTCTCGACGAGGTTCATGGCGGTCCGCTTCGGCAACGTCCTCGGTTCGGCCGGCAGCGTGATCACGATCTTCCGGCGGCAGATCGCGAACGGGGGCCCCGTCACGATCACGCATCCGGAGATGACGCGCTACTTCATGACGATCCCCGAGGCGTCCTCGCTCGTCGTCCAGGCCGGAGGGATCGGCGGCCGGGGTGAGATCTTCGTGCTCGACATGGGCGAGCCGGTCGGCATCCTCGACCTGGCCCGGGACATGATCCGACTCTCGGGG
>DASTWB010000264.1:0-7360 GCA_035758725.1 Gaiellaceae bacterium | reverse complement strand
CTGCTCGAGGTAGTCCACCTCGATCTCCAGCGGGCGGAGCTCGTCGGATCGCCGCCCGTCGGCCCTCATGCCGCGGCGGCCTCGAGCTCGGAGATCTCCACGTGCTCGACCCCTTCCAGCGGCAGCTGGAGGAAGCGCTGGCCGAGCTCGCGGAACCGCCCGATGTCACCCGTCGTCAGGAACCGGTAGCCGCCCTCACGCTGCGGGTCGTTCTCGATCCCCTTGCGGCCGAGCGTCTCGGCCACCTCGCGGGCGGTCTCCTCCGCGGAGAAGACGAGCGCGACGTCCCGCCCGAAGACGCGCTGGAAGATCGGCCGGATCAGCGGGTAGTGGGTGCAGCCGAGGATGACCGTGTCCACGCCGGCCTCCTTCAGCGGTCGCGCGTAGCCGCGGACGGCCTCGGTGGTCCCGGCCCCGAAGGGCTCGTCGCCCTCGATGAGCGGCACGAGCTCGGGGCAGGCGACCGGGAAGAACGTCGTGCCGGCATCCAGCGTGTGCAGGAGCTCGGCGTACCGGCCGGCGGCGACGGTGGCCTCCGTCGCCATCAGTCCGATCCGGCGGTTGCGCGTCACCTGCACCGCGGCGTGCGCCTCCGGTGTGATCACGCCGACGACCGGAACCGAGATCCGCTCCTGGAGGTCCGGCAGCGCCGCCGACGTCGCGGAGTTGCAGGCGACGAGGATCAGCTTCACGCCCTGCGCCTCGAGGTAGCCGGCGATCTCGAGGGAGAAGCGACGCACCTCGTCCAGCGGACGCGGGCCGTACGGGAGGCGAGCGCCGTCGCCGAGGTAGACGAAGTCCTCGTGCGGCATGGTCACGAGGCACTCGTGCAGGACGGTGAGGCCGCCCATGCCCGAGTCGAAGACGCCGATCGGGCGTGAATTCATTTGGCGATTGTAAGAAGCGAGAGCCTTGATCTACCCTCTTTCGCGGTGGGTCGCCGTTTTCTCCTGCTCGCAGCGCTCTTCTTCGTCGTCCAGACCGGCGCGGCCCAGGCGTTCACCAAGACCGAGCACTCGCTCCCGATGGGGGACGGCGTCTCGCTGGCCGCCACGCTGCTCACGCCGGATGGCCCGGCCCCGGCGGGCGGCTGGCCGTCCGTGCTCATGCTCCACGGCCTCGGCGGAGACCGGAGCTCGATGAACGCCGTCGCCGAGGCGTATCTGGTCCCGCACGGGTACGTCGTGCTGACGGTGGACGCGCGCGGCCACGGCGCCTCGGGAGGGCAGTCGTCGCTCGTCGGGCCCAGGGAGATCACGGACTACGCCGCGGTGCTCCAATGGCTGCGCCTGCGTCCGGGAGTCGCCGACCGCAAGGTCGGAGCGTTCGGCGTCTCGCTCGGCGGCGGCTCGGTCTGGAAGCTGCTGACCGCGCCCGGCACGGGGCTCGCCGCGGCGGTGCCGATGATCACCTGGACGAGCCTGTACGACTCGCTGCTCCCGCAGGGCCTCGTGAAGTCGGGCCTGATCGCGTACTTCCACAACCTCCTGCCGCCCGAGCGGTGGGATCCGGCGGTCACGGCGCTCCGTGACGACGCGCTGCAGGGACGGAACGACGCGGCGATCCGGGAGTTCGCTGCGCAGCGCTCGATCCGGTCCGAGCTCGGGAAGATCAGGACGCCGGTCTTCATGCTGCAGGGCCGGCGGGACTACGCGTTCGACATGCAGGAAGCGCTGGCGGCGTTCTCGCGGCTTCGAGGCCCCAGACGGCTCTATCTCGGAGACCTCGGCCACTCGCCGGCCACGAACCCGACCGCCGAGCAGCCGTACTACTTCGGGCAGGTCCGCATGTGGTTCGACCGCTTCCTCAAGGGTCAGCTGAACGGAATCGACACGCGGCCCCGGATCGAGATCGCACCCGACCCGTGGCGGGCGCGCACGTACCAGGCGGCCCGCATCCCCGCTCGCCGGGTGCTACGCCTCACGTTTCGCGGCCGCCGGACGATCGACGCGGGCGGCAAGGCGGTCCGGACGGTCGCGGCCACGCGACGGCTGAACGAGAGCTTCGGGAACGCGCTCGTCTCCGTGAAGGCGTCCACGCCCACCGGCTGGTCGCATCTCGTCGCCGTCCTCTCGGCGCTGCCGCCGAAGGGCCCGGAGATCGTCGTCAGCGAAGGAGGCGTCCCGACGACGACGCTTCGCGCGACGGCGCGCCTGCTCACGATCCGGCTCATGAGCCAGGCGACGACGATTCCCCGAGGATCGCGCTTCCGGCTGACGCTCGCCGGAGTCTCGACGGCGCAGAGCTCGAGCAACCTCCTGTATCTCGCGGGGCCGGAGACCGGGTCGCGGATGACCCTCGGGGAGGCGAAGGTCGTCCTCCCCGTCCTGCGGCGCCCGATCTCGCGATGAGGGCGGCGCTCGCCGTCGTGCTCGCCGCGGCGTTCGGCATCGCGCTGCCCGGTGCGCACGCGCGGACGACGGCAGACCCCGGCGTGACGGGGAACTCCATCCTCCTCGGCGGAACCGTGCCCCTCACGGGGCCGGCGGCGGCCTTCGCGTCGGTCGCACCCGGGGCGGACGCGTACTTCCGGTACGTGAACGACCGTGGCGGCGTCTTCGGACGCAAGATCCGGTACAAGTACGTCGACGACGGGTTCGAGATCCCTCGCACCGTCGACCAGACCCGGCGGCTCGTCCAGCAGGACCGCGTCTTCGCGATCTTCAACTCGATCGGCACCGAGCATGCGATCGCGGTCCGCCCGTACCTGAACCAGGTTCGGGTGCCCCACGTCTTCACGGGAACCGGCGCGAGCACCTTCCAGGCCCAGCGGAAGCGCTACCCGTGGTCGATGGGGTACCTCCCGAGCTTCGCCGGCGAGGGCGCGATCTACGGCCGGTACGTCGCCCGCAACCTGCCGCGGGCGCGGATCGGCGTCCTGTACGAGAACACCGACTACGGCCGCGACCTCACCGCGGGGCTTCGCCGCGGGCTCGGCCGCCGAGTGGGCCGGATCGTCGCGGTGCGCAGCTACGAGATCACGGACGCCGACATCAACTCGCAGATCTCCCAGCTCAAGCGGTCGGGCGCGAACACCTTCATGCTCTTCGCCACCCCGGGCTTCGCGATCCAGGGGTTCCTCGGAGCCCATCGCCAGGCCTGGCACCCGCGGACGTTCGTCAGCTCGGTCTCGATCGAGCCGTCGATCATGAAGGTGATCCGGCTCAACACGAGCGCCCGGGCCACCACCGGGACGATCAGCATGGGCTACCTCAAGGATCCGACGTCCCCGACCTGGAACCGGGATCCGGCCGTCCGCCTCTACCGGCAGATCATGCGGCGCTACCTCCCGGGCCGGAAGGCGAGCGACGTCTACCACTACTACGGCATGGCGGTCGCCCGCTCGATGGTGAACGCGCTGCGCAAGTCCGGCCGCAACCTCACCCGAGCGGGGTTCCAGCGTGCGGTCACCCACCTCGACGAGAAGGACAATCCGTTCCTCCTTCCGGGCGTGGTCGTCCGGACCTCGCCGAGCAACTACTACCCGATCTCGAAGGCGAAGCTGTTCCGCTACAGCGCGAAGGGTCAGTGGGCCCCGTTCGGCCCGCTCCTTGCGGCTCGTTCCTGACAGGATTGCCGCGTCACCGCCCGGAGAGAACGCAACTGATTAGCGAAACGCTCGTCTCACCCCACTGAAAGGGGGTCTCTTGTCTAGATCAATTCGCTTTGTCCTGCTGACGTCCGTCTGCGCCCTTGCGCTGGCGTTCGGAGGCAACGCGCTCGCCGCGTACAACCCGTCGCTGCTCGTGGCCGGAACCAGCCATGCTCTCGGCAGCGGCGGCCCAGTCGTCATCGGGGTCGGTCAGGACCAGAACGACGACGCGACGGGTGTCATGAACATCTACGCACCGCTCGGCTACGGGGTCAGCCTGACCCAGGCGCCGGGAACGAAGATCGGCGACCTGAGCGCAACCGTCCTCGTCCGCGCGCTGGCGAACGCCCGCGTGCCCATCGAGGGCAGCGTCTTCGCCCGTGATCCGGGGCTCTACACGAACGCGTCGCAGTATCCGTGCGGCGGCGGCGTCCGTCACGAGGCCGTCTGGCAGCTCGAGTCGACGTTGGCCGGGAGCCCGCTCCAGATCCCGATCTACGTCGACCGGGTGACCGCCGGACCGGAGGCGCAGTTCGCGTCCGCGAAGATGCGGATCTGCCTCTCCTCGCCGTACATTCCGCCGCCGCAGGGCGCGGCCGCGGGGGCGTCGCTGATCGTCGCCGCCTTCTCGGTGACCGGCGTCTTCAGCAACCCGAACACGCGCGGGAGCTATCCCTGGAACGCGTTGTTCATCCCGTACGCCCCGGGCACGGGGACGCTGAACCCGACGAACGCCGCGCAGAGCACGTCGTACACGCGCCTGCCGGTGCAGCTTGCCGTGACCGCGAAGAAGTTCAAGCGGGGCAAGAAGCGGTTCGCCCGCGTCACCGCCTGCCTGAGCGAGGCCGGTCAGGGCGTCCGCGGGGTTCGCGTGAACATCCTCGCCGGACGGACGGCCCGCAGGACGAGCCGGGTCGCCTTCGGCCGGACGAACTCGCGCGGCTGCCTCACCCGCGTGGTGCGGCTCCGCTACCGCGTGACGTTCTTCCGGGCGTCGACCTCGGTGCCCGACCGGGACGCCACGAGTTCGCCCGGCTGCCAGCCGGCGCTCTCGGCGGCGCCGGGGACCCTGCCGCCGGCACGCTGCACGTCGGCCACGCTGGCTCCGGTGTTCAACCTGTTCAGCCGGAACACGGCGCGAGTCCGCCGTTAGCGACAACGAACGAGAGGGCCCCGGAAGGGGCCCTCTCACTATCCTGGGGCCATGGCCGCGCGCATCCGGGTCGGCACCTGCTCGTGGGCCGACGAGGCGCTCTCGAAGCACTTCTACCCGCCGGGGCTGAAGGCGGGCGAGCGGCTCGCCTACTACGCGGAGCACTTCGACACCGTCGAGCTGGACTCGACGTACTACCGCCTCCCGGTCGAGTCGATGGCCGAGCGCTGGGCCGAGCAGACGCCCGACGGCTTCGTCATGCACGTGAAGGCGTTCGGCGTGATGACCCGGCACCCCGTGAAGAAGGAGCAGCTGCCCACGGATCTCCGGGAGGCGGCTCCCGTGGACGAGAAGGGACGCATCGACCGCCCGCCGCGGGAGTTCCGCGCGGAGGTCTTCAAGCGCTTCCGCGAGGCGCTCGAGCCGCTGCGGTCGGCCGGCAAGCTCGGCGGGACGCTCTTCCAGTTCCCCTCCTACGTGGTCCTCAAGGATCTCTCGCTCGACTACCTGGCCTGGGCGAAGGAGCAGATGGCGGGGGACGAGATGCTCGTCGAGTTCCGCCACTCGAGCTGGTACGAGGAGGACGTTCGGCAGGAGGTCCTCTCGTTCCTCGAGGAGCACGGGATGTCGCTCGTCGTGGTCGACGCGCCCAAGGTGGAGGCGAAGAACGTCCCGCGGACGCTGCTCGCGCTCACCTCCCCGACGCTCTACGTGCGCTTCCACGGCCGGAACGCGAAGACCTGGAACGTCCGCGGCCGCAGCGCGGCCGAGCGGTTCGACTACCTCTACTCGGAGGATGAGCTGCGGGAGTGGGTGGAGCCCCTGCGGGAGCTGGCCGGCCAGGCGGAGAACGCCTACGCCGTGTTCAACAACAACAACCGCGCGCCGGGAGCCGACGGCGGCTGGGTCGCGCAGGCGGCCACGAACGCGCAGCAGTTCAAGCAGCTGCTCTCTGAAGCCGGCGTCCCGGCCTAGACGGCCGCGAGGAACTCGCCCAGCAGCTCGTTGAAGCGGTTCCGCCGCTCTACATTCGCGAAGTGACCGACGCCCTCGAGCACCTCGAGGCGGCCGTCGGGCGCCGACTCGACGATCTCGCTGGCCTCGGCGGCCGGGAGGAACGGATCCTCGCTGCCGACGACGAGCCAGAGGGGGCCGTCGAAGCGGCGGACGACGTCGGTCGCGTCCCGCCGGTCGCGAAGCGCCTCCGTCGCGCGGATCAGCTCCTCGACGGTTCGCTCGGGCGGCGGCGGGGCGGGGGCGCTCGGCGCCCAGGCCTCGATCCCCTGCTCCCGGAGCGTCTCGATCGCGGCGTTCCGGGCCGCCCTCCGCCCGTCGTCGTCCGCGCCGGCACGGGAGCCTGCGAGGAAGAGCCCGCGCGCCCGCTCCGGGGCGAGCCTCGCCAGCGCGAGCGCGACATAGCCGCCCATCGAGGCGCCCACGGCGGCGAAGTCGTCGTCGAACCCGTCCCAGATCTGCTCCGCCCAGCCGTCGATCGAGTTGCCGCCGAGCTCGTAGAGGTTCGGCGCGAGCACGTCGTGGGCCTCGAGCACCTCGCGCTGAGGCGCCCACATCTCCGGCCCGAGCGGGAACGCGTGGAGGAGGACGACCTTCACGCGTGCCGGACGGTGACGGCCCCGGGGAGCGCGCCCGCCTCGTCGAAGCCGTGGTCGGCACCCTCGAGGCCCAGCGCCGACCCGACCTGGCCGATCAGCTCCTCCGCCGGCGGCAGCTCGTCGGGCGACTCGGCCGTGCGCGCGACCGCTCTCACCGCCGCGGGCGAGGCGCCGGTCAGCCGCGAGAGGACGGTCGGGTTCGCGCGCAGCGCCACCGCGTCCCCCGGTGCGACGTTGCGAAGACTCGGCACGGAGACGTACTCGTCGAGCAGGCGTCCCCGCTCCATCGCCACGAGGTGGACGACGCGGGCGTGCTCGACGCCGATCGTGATCGTGACGTAGCCGGACCCGCTCGAGAGCTCGCGGCCGAGCGCGCGCAACCTGTCCGGGTCGCGGTCCGCCAACGCGTCATAGACGGCGATCCAGCCGTTGCGAGGCGCCGAGACCAGCGTCTCGGGCGACGTGAGGACGCGCGGGACGAGGCGCTCGACGAGCTTGACGATCGCTCCCTGGTCGTCGGTCTGGAGGTGGACGGACCCGAACGAGCCGCTGTCCTCCTCGGCCTCCGCCTGGGTGTCCCCCGCGGCAGCCCGCAGCAGCGCGAGCGCGACGCCCTCCTTGGGGTCGCTGAGCTCCAGCACTACACCTTGCGCCTCCTGCCGAAGCGACCCGACGCGAGTGCCGTCCACTTCCGCGACGTAGGCGTCGCCTTCCCGCCGGACGTTCATGCGGGGTTCCGGCTCGCCGCGAGCAGGTAGTGGGCGGTCAGGTTCTCGAACGGCTCGAAGCGGCGTCCGAGCTCTCGTGTCTCCTCGATCGTCAGCACTCTGCCGTCACCATAGAAGGCGGACACCGCGTACCGCAGGGCGAGGTCGCCGGCGGGCCACGCACGCGGCCGAGCCAGGTGCCTGGCGAGGAACCAGTCGGCCGTCCACTCGCCGACGCCGGGCAGCTCCATCAGCGCCCGCTTCACCTCGTCGTCCGGAAGCGCTGCGAGCCCGG
>DASTWB010000261.1:0-14307 GCA_035758725.1 Gaiellaceae bacterium | reverse complement strand
TAGTGGTCGACGACCTCGTCGCCGAGGGCATGCCGGGCGACGGTGCTCGCCTCCAGCGCCGCGATCCCCTCGCGCAGGGAGCTCGGGAAGCGCTCCGCCTCGGACTCGTAGGCGTTGCCCTGTAGCGGCGGCGGCAGCTCGAGCTCGTTCTCGATGCCGTGGAGTCCGGCGGCGACGAGCGCCGCGAACGCCAGGTAGGGGTTGACGTCGCCGCCCGGGATGCGCGTCTCCGTGCGGAGCGCCCGGCCGTGGCCGACGATCCGGAACCCGCAGGTCCGGTTGTCGTGGCCCCACGCGAGCGTCGTCGGGGCCCAGCTCCCGGCGGCGAAGCGCTTGTACGAGTTGATGTTCGGCGCGACGAAGATCGCGAAGTCCTTCAGCGTCGCGATCTGGCCGGCGAGGTACTGCTTGAAGACGGCCGACTCGCCCTCGAACGCGTTCCGGCCCTCCTGCCAGAGGCTGGAGTGGATGTGGCAGGAGTTTCCGATCCAGGTGTCGTCGGGTTTCGCCATGAAGGTGATCGAGCAGCCGTTCAGGTACGCGATCTCCTTCGCGCCGTTCTTGTAGACGACGTGGTTGTCGGCCATCGTCAACGCGTCGGCGTAGCGGAAGTTGACCTCGTGCTGGCCCGGCCAGGCCTCGCCCTTGGAGCTTTCGACCCGCATCCCGGCGCCCTGCATACCGTTGCGGAGCTGGCGGATGAGCGGCTCGTCGTAGGTGGAGGCGAGGACGTGGTAGTCGAGGATGTACGGCACCGACGGGGTCAGCCCTCGGTAGTGGTTCGCATGCGCCTCGGCATACGTCTCCTTGAGGACGAAGAACTCGAGCTCGGAGCCGAACATCGCCGTGTAGCCGAGGGCCTCCGCCCGCTCGAGCTGCGCCTTCAGCACCTGGCGGGGCGACGGGCCGACCGGTGACCCGTCGAGCCACAGCACGTCGCCCAGCACGAGGGCCGTCGCCTCGAGCCAGGGGATCCTGCGAAGCGTGCCGAGATCGGGCGCGATCCGGAAATCGCCGTAGCCGCGGTCCCAGCTCGCGATCTCGTAGCCGGGCACCGGGTCCATCTCCATGTCGAGCGCGAGGAGGTAGTTGCAGCCCTCGATCCCGTGCTCGACCGAGTCCTCGAGGAAGAACTCGGCGTGGAGGCGCTTTCCGAACAGGCGTCCCTGCATGTCCGTGAACGCGACGACGACCGTGTCGATCGCGCCGCTCTCGACGTCCTGTCTGAGATCGTCCAGGGTCAGCATCGGGTTCCCAGAAAGGAGAGCCGGCAGGCCGCCGGCTCTCCAGGCCGAGCGTCCATCGAGTCTATGTCGTCTGTCCCGGGCTGGGCGGCGTCTCCGGCGGGGCCTCGTCCATCTGGGCCTCGAGCCCGCCGCCGAGGTGCTCGGCGACCGCTTCGATGTCGGGCCGTCCTCCCGCTCCGTGGCTGAGCGCGAACTCCTCCTCCGGGGAGAGCACCAGCCGGTGGCGGCCGGCGATCGCGAAGTATGCGACCGCCACGAGGTAGAAGATGGCCACGCCGTACACGCCGGCCCTGTAGTCGTCGTTCCAGAAGATCGCGCCGAGCGAGACGAGCGCGATCGCGCCGGCGATGACCGCTCCCCACTCGCCGACCGGGCTCCGGTACGGCCGGTCGATCTCGGGCAGCTTCCGGCGGAGCATGACGAACGACACGCATTGCATGAAGTAGGAGATCACCGCCCCGAAGACGGCCATGTTCAGCAATGCGCCGCCGACCGTCGAGCCCGTTCCGGCCTCGTAGATGATGTACGCGGCGACCCAGCCGATGATCGCGCCGAGGATCAGCGCGAGATGCGGCGTGTGCCGCGTGCCGTGGGTCACGGACAGCGGGTGCGGGTAGTAGCCGGCGCGCGACAGCGAGAAGATGTTGCGGCCGTACGCGAAGATGATCGTGTGGAAGCTGGCGACGAGGCCGGCGACCGCGACCAGGCCGAGGAGCGACGTCGACGTGCCTTCGCCGAAGATCGTCCGCAGGCCTGCGAGCAGCGGCTCGCCCGAGGCGTCGCCCTCGCCGAGCTCCTTCGCGCCCGGCGCGATGCCGGAGTTGAGGAAGAGGACGAGGAACCCGGTGACGACGAGGGTGATGAGGCCCCACATCGTCCCGCGCGGGATGTCGCGCTTCGGGTCGGCCGACTCCTCGGCGGCGAGCGGTAACTCCTCGATCGCGAGGTAGAACCAGATCGCGAACGGGAGCGCGTAGAAGACTCCCGGGACGCCCTCGGTGAACCAGCCGCCCTGGGTGTCGATCGCCATGGCGGTGAAGTCGAGCTCCGTGAGCGAGCCGATGAAGAACACGCCGAGGATCGCCAGCGACAGCAGGCAGATGAAGACCGTGAAGCGGAAGCTCGCCTCGACGCCGATGTAGTTCAGGCCGACGAAGATCACGTAGAAGACGGCCCACCAGAGCGGCTGCGCCATCGTGAACCCGAAGACGTCGTCGGAGATCGAGTCCATGTAGCTCCCGATTCCGACGACGATCACTGCGGGCGTGATGACGTACTCGATCGTCTCGGCGACGCCGGTCGTGAAGCCTCCCCACGGGCCCATCGCCGAGCGGGCGAACGAGTACGCACCCCCGGTGTGCGGAAGGGCCGGCGACATCTCCGCAATCGAGAAGCAGAGCCCGAAGTACATGACGGTGATCACGATCGTTGCGACCAGGAGCCCGCCGAAGCCGTAGGCGAGGCCGAAGTTCCAGCCGAAGAAGTCACCCGAGATCACGGCGGCGACACCGAGTGCCCAGAGCGACCAGACCCCCGCGTGCCGCCTCAGGCGCCGCTTCTCGAAGTAGTCGTCCGCGTGCTGGCGGTAGGTCACACGACCCAACGTCCGCTCGGACACCTGCCACCTCCTCAGGTCGATTTGCGCGAGCGATCTTCTCGCAACGCGTGTCACGACGTGCAGGGAACCGCCTGCATTGAGCGGGTCAGGCGGTCGCGGAGCCGGGCTGTCTGACTAGCCGAAGCCGAGGATGAACTTGGCGTCGTCGGACATCTTCTCCGGCGACCACGGGGGATCCCAGGTCAGCTCGGTCTCGACCTCCTCGACGCCGGGAACCTGGCGGGTGACCTCGCTGATCTGCTCGTCGATCATCGGGCCCACGGGGCAGCCCATCGACGTCAGCGTGTAGATCACCTTCACCTTCGGCCCCTCGACCTCGACGTCGTACATGAGCCCGAGGTCGACGATGTCCATGCCGAGCTCGGGGTCCTCGACCTGGCGCAGTGCCTCGACGACGTCGTCTCGCGTAGCCATGGTTTCAGCGTACCGCTAGAAGCCCGGTAGCCGAACCTCTTCCCGTCGCTCGCGCTGGAAGAAGTGGATGCCCTCGGTGAAGCGCACCCAGTTGCACCGCGTGCACATGACGAGCGTGTGCGTCCAGGCGCTGTCCGCGCGGAACCGGACGCCGCGCAGCAGGTCGCTGTTCGAGACGCCGGTCGCGCAGACGATCGCCTCCTTCGGGGCGAGGTCCTCGGTCGTGAAGACTCGCTCGACGTCGTCGATGCCCTGTTCGCGGGCCTCGTCGATCTCGCGGCGCGAGACCGGCCAGAGCTGCGCCTGCAGCTCGCCGCCGAGGCAGCGCAGCGCGGCGGCCGCGAGGACCGCCTGGCGCGTCCCGCCGATGCCGACGGCGAGGTGGTCGTTCGTGCCCCGGATGGCGGCGGAGATCGAGGCGGTCACGTCACCGTCCTGGATCAGCTTGATGCGGGCGCCCGCGGCGCGGATCTCCTCGATCAGGTCGTGGTGCCGGGGGCGCTCGAGGACGATCGTCGTGATGTCCCCGACGCGCCGGCCGAACGCGGCGGCGATCGCCTCGATGTTCTCGGCGATCGGGCGGCGGAGGTCGATGTGCCCGGTGGCGACGGGCCCGACGGCCATCTTGCGCATGTACATGTCCGGAAGCGTCTGGAGCGACCCGGGCTCGCCGACCGCGATCATCGACATCGCGCCGCTCCCTCCACGGGCGACGATCCCGCTGCCCTCCAGCGGGTCGACGGCCAGCTCCACCGCCTCCCCGCCCGCGCCGAGCTTGGTACCCGTCTGCAGCCGCTCGCCTTCGCCGGCCGCGCCGATCACGACGGTCCCGTCGATCGGTAGGTGCTCGAGCGCCTCCAGCATCCCCGAGGTGGCAGCCTCCTGCGCCGCCGTCTCGTCGGCCCGGCCGAGCCAGCGGGCGCTCGCGAGCGCCGCGCGCTCGGTGCCGCGCGCGAAGCTCTCGCAGAGGCAGCTGCGCACGGTTCCCTTCCCCTCGACGCCGGTTTCGGCCGGTCTGGCGGCGGTGTCCGTCACTGTGGGACCTTCTCTACCCGATCCGCCGCTGCCAGAACGAGCTCCATCACGCCGCCGATCGCCTTCTCGCGCTCCGAGTTCTCGATCACCGGCACGCCCTCGACCTGGGCGCGTTCCATGATGTAGTCCTGGAGGTAGCGGATGTCGCCGAGCCGCTCGAGGTACTTGTCGAGCGGGCGGACGCCCTCGGACGAGATGTCGCGGATCCAGAAGTGCCCGGCGTGCGTCTCCTCGCTCCCGATCGTGATCACGCACTCGACCACGACGGCGTTCTCGACCAGTCTCGGCAGCATCCCGGGCACGAGATGCACGCCCTCGATCACCATCGACCAGCCCTCCTCGAGCGACCGCTCGATCGCCGCCTGCACGCCGACGAGGACATGCCGCGTCTGCTCCAGGAACCCGTGGAGGAGCGGGTCGACCTCCTCCTCCTGGGCCGTCGGCAGCGCGCGTCCCGCGTCGAAGCTCGAGTAGTGGATCGCCGGCAGGAACTCGGGTGTGAAGAGCGCCCGCATGGTCTGCCGCACGAAATCCGTCGAGGTCACGCGCGTGATCCCGAGCCGGTAGGCGACCTCCGCCGCGATCGTCGACTTGCCCGTCCCGGTCGCTCCGCCGATCAGGATGATCAGCGGGATCTCGAGCTCGTCGAGCTCCTGGTAGCGGCGTAAGCGGCCGATCGCGAGGCTGCCGTCGGCGTCGCCGAGCACGTCCACGGCGAGCTCCTGGATCCGGTCGAAGTCGGCCGTGTGCTTGCCGCTCGCGGCCAGGTCCTGCTCCACGCGCCGCGCGACCTCGTACGCCCGCTCGACGCCGAGCCCCGTGCGCATGAGCGCGCGGGCCATGAGCCCCTTCGAGTACGGATGCTCGTCGGTCCCGAGGTGGAGAGGGTCGATGCGGCGGCGCTCGGGCATCAGGCGACCGGCTCGGCTTGCGCGATGTCGGCGAGGGCCCGCAGCTCGTCGTCGAGGTTCGGCTGTCCCTCGAGGGGGACGACGTCGTTGTCGGCGAAGACCACCGGAACTCCGCGCTCGGCCGCCGCCTCGCAGACGACGTCGATCGCGGCCGCCTTGATCTCGACGAGGAAGACGTCGGCGTCGGCGGCCTCCACGTCCCGGCGAAGCCGCTCGCGATGCGAGAGGCTGCAGGAGACGGTCACCCGCTCGGCGCCGTGCTCCTCGGAGAGATGCGCCTCGAGCCTCTCGGTTGCGGCGGGATCCGCCGTGGTGAAGAACGCGACGCGCCTCCCCTCGACCGGCTCCACCGGCCGCGGACGGAGCACGGTCGCGACGACCGGCACGTCCTTCACCTCGCGAACCGCCTCCGCCACCTGGGCGTGTCGGCTTCCCTCCTCGGCCATGGTGAGGATCACGAGATCCGAGAGCAGGATCCGGTAGGCGTTCAGGTAGCCGACGACGAGCTCGGGCGGCTGGTGGGCTCCGGCGACGAGGATCCGGCGGCTGGCCTCGACCGGCGGGATGGCCGCGCCGCTGCCGTCGAAGATCACGAACGCCGGATCCCGGCCGAGCGCCTTGCGCACGCCCTCGTGGACGTTGCTCGTCCACGGCACGCCGGCCAGCCCGCCGCCCGCCCGCCGGCAGCCGATCGTGGGCACACCCGAGAGCGCCGCCGTCTCGAGGTAGTCGGACGCTGCGTGCGCCCCCGCGCGGGAGAGCTCCAGGAGGTCCTCGACGGTCGGCTGCAGGTCCGCCACCTGGGGCTCCGCCGGTCCTCCACGGCCCATCGAGACGACGACGAGGTCGAGATCCTCGGACAGCAGGCGCGCCACATAGCCGGTCACGGCCGTCTTGCCGAGGCGCTTTCCCGTTCCGATGACCGCAAGCGACGGGAGGTCGAAGGGCAGGTAGTCCGGAACGCGGAGTGAGAAGTCCGCCCCCTCGTAGGCGACGTCTCGGGCGAGGAACCGGCTCGCGAGGCGGAATCGCTCCCGGGGCCCGAGGATGGGCTCGTCCGAGATGTCGACCGCGACCTCGGGCTCGAACCGAGAGAGAGCCTCGTCGAAGTCGTCGACGACCGGAACGCCGTAGTCGTCGTCGCCGACGAGCTTCTCGGTGCCGCCGACGAGCAGCGCTCCGACGACGTCGTGGGGGATCTCGCGCAGGGCGTCGCGCACGACCGGCGCATAATGCTCCCCGTCGATCAGCGCCAGGGCCCTCATCTCGTCGTGACCTCGTTCTCGATCCGCGCCGTGTACTTCTCGAATGCCCGCGTCTCGAGCGAGAACTGGATGATCCGCTCCTGTCCGTGGAACGGGTACTTGCGCCAGACGTCCACGTGCTTATCGGTGACCTCCACGACGTTGTAACAGGGCCTCGTATTGCCCCTGAGCCGGAGGGAGGAGACCGTCCCGGCGTTGACGACGAAGAGATTCTCGAGGCGCCACGCGTACGGCACGTGCTTGTGGCCGGAGAGGACGAGGTCCACGTTCACGCCCTGCAGGCACTCGATCACGTCGCCGGCGTCGTAGACGATGTTCCGCTCCCGACCGGTACCGGGGACCGGCAGCAGGTGGTGGTGCAGGACGAAGATCTTGAAGTCGGCCGGCTCGGCGAACTGCTCCTCGATCCACGAGTAGCGGCCGCGCCCGATCTGGCCGTGGTCGAGGTCCGGCTCGCTCGAGTCGACCGCGACGACCGTGATCTGCTCCATGCGGAGCACGTTGTTCCGCTCGCCGAAGAGCTCCTCGAAGTGGAGGTAGCCGACGTTCCTGGAGTCGTGGTTGCCGGGAATCACGACGATCCGCTCGCAGTCGAGGCGGTCGAGGTACTCGCGCGCCATCAGGAACTCCTGCTTGAACCCGAAGGTCGTCAGGTCGCCCGAGCAGATGATCAGATCCGGCCGGAGCTCGTTGATCTCGGCGACCGCCCGCTCCAATAGGCTCGGTACGAAATCGACGCCACCGCAGTGGATGTCCGAGATGTGGGCGATCGTGGTCGACCCGTTGCGACCCGGCATGGTCGAAGTGTAGGCCGTCCCTCGCAAGGCGCGGCATCCGAGCCCGTCGCTATTCTCGGTGCTGGGTGGTCGGAAAAGTCCCGGATTTCCAGGCATATCGTGGCGAAGGCGAGCCGCGGTTCGCGAACGAGGTCGAGTTGGAGTGCGCGAAGCTCCTCGACTACTACGGGATCCCCTGGTTGTACGAGCCGCACACGTTCGTCCTGGAGGAGGCCGCCGACGGCCGCGTGGTCGAGGCGTTCGCGCCCGATTTCTTCCTCCCCGAGCAGAACCTCTATGTGGAGCTGACGGTGATGAAGCAGTCGCTCGTCACCCGGAAGAACCGCAAGCTGCGGAAGCTTCGCGAGCGGTACCCGGACGTGAACGTGAAGCTGTTCTATCGTCGGGACATCGAGCGACTGGCACAGCGATACCGGCTGGATCTGGCGTCCTAGGGCACGAGGAGCCGCGGATCGGAGAGGTGTACCTCTCCGCCGCCGACATCCGTGCCCGCGTCGAGGAGCTCGGCGCCGCGATCGCCGCCGACTACGACGGGCGCGAGCCGATCCTCGTCGCCTCGCTGAAGACGGCCGTCGTCTTCCTCTCCGATCTCTCGCGCGCGGTGCCGATCGTCCACAACCTCGACTTCATCGCGCTCGCGGGGTACGAGGGGATCGGCGGCACAGGTGGCCGTGTACGGCTGCTGAAGGATCTCGAGCTGAGCGTGAGAGGGCGGGACGTGCTGCTCGTCGAGGACGTCGTCGACACCGGCATGACGCTGAACTTCCTCGTCAAGACCTTCGCGCTGCGCGAGCCGAGCTCGCTCGCCGCCGTCGCGCTGCTCGACCGACCGTACCGGCGGCTCGTCGAGGACCTCCCCGTCCGCTACGTCGGCTTCACGGTCCCGGACGAGTTCTTCGTCGGCTACGGCTTCGACCTGGAAGGGCGCTGGCGCAACCTTCCGGACATCAGGCTGTTGCGCGCCTGAGGTCGCTCGACGTCTCGTGACCTCGAGCCCGTCCGCGGGCGGCGCATCCGGGAAACGACCGGCCGCCCGAAAGGGGCGGCCGGCGCCGTCGGGAGACGACAGTGCCGCAAGCCATGAAGCGCGCGAGGCTTGCAGCGCGGAAACTATAAAGGCCCCGCTTCAAAAATGGGAGATTTTCGCCGCGGTCAGAGGTAGCCGAGCGGATCGACCGGACTGCCGTTCACGCGCACTTCGAAGTGGAGGTGCGGCCCGAAGCAGTGGCCGGTGCAGCCCACGTAGCCGATCGTCTGTCCCTGAGAGACCGCCCCGCCGCCCACGACGAAGCTCGACTGGTGCGCGTACGCGGTGGCGAGCCCGTTGCCGTGGTCGATGATGATCAGGTTCCCGTAGCCGCCCATCCAGCCGGCGTAGATCACGTTTCCGGACGCGGCCGCGCGGATCGGCGTGCCGTAGCCGGCCGCGATGTCGATGCCCTCGTGCATCCGGCCCCAGCGCCAGCCGAAGCCGCTGACGACCGGCCCGCCGACCGGCCAGACGAGCCCGGCGGCGGACACCGTGCCGTCGCCCGCGCTCGAATAGCTCGTGCTGGACTGCTGTGCGGCGTTGATCCGCGCGGCGAGCTGCGCGCTCGTCTTCAGCAGTTCCTCGGCCTTGCCCTCGTACTGCTCCGCGGCCTCGTGCGCGGCGTGCAGTCCCTCGCGTTTCGCGGTCCGCGCCTGGGCGAGCCCCTTGCGCGAGATCAGCAGCTGGTCGTAGACGGCGCGCTGCTGCTCCGTGCGGATCTGGACGACGCGCGTGATCGCCGCGACGCGCGCCTTCGTCTTCCCGGTGCGCTGCTTCAGGTCCCGCATGTGGTCGCGTGCGCCGGCGACGTGCTTCACGACCTGGCGGTCCTGGTCCGCGATCGAGTCGAGGTAGTCGAGCTGGTCCAGCGCGTCGCTGAAGCTCGACGCCTCGAGAACGATGTCCAGCGTCGTCGGGTCCTCGCCCTCGTAGACGGAGACGAGGCGGTCGGCGAGGCGGCTCTGCGCGACGGTGTACTGGCCGCGGAGGTACTCGAGCCGTTCGCTCTGGAGCCGGAAGAGCGCCTTGACGGCCTCGAGCTTGCGCTGGTGAAGGGCCAGGTCCTCCTCGAGTGAGGCGAGGCGCGTGGAGACGTCGCCCACTTCCGCCTCGAGCGACTGGATTCGCTGGGAGACCGAGGCGATCTCGGCGCGAAGGGCCGCTTCGCGCGCACGCGCGGCGTCGGCCTTCGACTGCAACGCCTGCGCCCGCTGGTCGAGCTGCTGCTTACGGTCGTACAGGCTGCCCGAGGCGGGAGCCGCGACGAGCAGGGCGAGAACGAGGCTGCAGACGATTCGTCGAGCCATGGGGACCGTGTTCGCGGGCCGGAAAGACCTCCCTCCCGGGCCCGTGATTGCGGGATCCTAGCGGTCTGATCGGCTGGACCGGACGGTTGGCGGCGAAAATCGCTGCTCCGGAGGGCCTTTTGACGTCTCCTCTGGCAACAGCGCGGCCGCACGGCGGCGGAGCGGAGCGACCTGCGCCCGGTAGTCCGCGTCGGTGATCTTGCCCGTCCGGTGGTCGAATTCGAGCTCCTTGAGCTCGGCGAGGAGACGGTCACGCTCCTCCGCGGCGGCGAGGGCCTCGTCGGACGGGATCGCCGGAGCGGGCGGGTCCTTGGCGCGCAGGAACGGGACGGCCACGAAGATGACCGCGGCCGCTGCGAGGAGCGCGCCGAGCAGCAGCTCGGGGCTCACGCCCGCGCGAGCGCCTCGCGGCCGCCGTACCGCAGTGCGAGCCGCCGCTGCTCCCGGGCGTCGGGCCAGAGGGCGATGGCCGCGCCGCCGAGGAACACGAAGCCGGCGATCCAGATCAGGTTCACGAGCGGCTTGACGAGCACCTTGAGGAAGAGCGTCTCGCCGTCGATCTGGTCGGCGATCAGGAAGAGATCCTCGCCGTTGACCCGGTCCGAGCGGATCGCCGCCTCGTTCGAGACCTGCTGCTCGGCGAAGTACCGGTTCTTTCCAGGCTCGAGCGTGCCGAGCTCTCTCCCGTCCCTGGAGACGTCGACGAGGGCGCGAAGCTCCTGCGCGTTCGGGCCTCGCCGCTCCTGGACACCCCGATAGCGGAGGTCGTAGCCGCCGACGGTCATCGTGTCGCCCGGCCGCAGCTGCCGCTCCGCGACGGTGTCGTACGCGCTCGAGCCGACGATCCCGATCGCGAGCAGGACGATCGCGGCGTGCACGACGTAGCCGCCGTAGCGGCGGCGGTTGCGTCCGACGAGTGACGTGAAGGCTCCCGCCCAGGACGAGCTGCCGAGCGCGTGCCGCGCGCGCGTTCCTCGTGCGAACTCGAGCACGATCGAGGCGAGGACGAAGGCGCAGAACGTGTAGCCGACGAGTCCCGGGATCGAGGATCCGGCACCGAGCGCGACGAGGACGACGCCGGAGGCGAGCGCCACGCCCGCCGGCCACGCGAAGATCCGCCCCAGCCCTCGCAGCGACGCACGCCGCCAGGCGATCAGCGGCCCGATCCCCATCAGCAGGAGCAGGGGCAGCCCGAACGCCTTCAGGAAGAAGTTGTAGTAGGGCGGCCCGACCGTGATCGGCTCGCCCCGGAGCGCCTCGGTCAGGATCGGGTACAGGACGCCCCACAGGATCGTCAGGCAGAAGGCGACGAGCAGCAGGTTGTTGTAGAGGAACGTCGCTTCGCGCGAGACCGGCGACTCGAGCCGCGTCCGGGAGCGGAGGAGCGGCAGCCGCGAGAGGACGAGGGCGATCGACGCGGCGAGCACGAGGCCGATGAACCCGAGGAACCACGGCCCGATCGAGCTCTCGGTGAACGAGTGGATCGAGCTGATGATCCCCGAGCGCGTGAGGAAGGTCCCGAAGAGCGCGAGCGCGAACGCCCCGATCACGAGCAGGACGTTCCAGATCTTCAGCATCCCGCGCTTCTCCTGGATCATCACCGAGTGCAGGAAGGCCGTCGCCGCGAGCCACGGCATCAGCGCGGCGTTCTCGACCGGGTCCCATGCGAAGTAGCCGCCCCACCCCACCTCGACGTACGCCCAGTGGGCGCCGAGCAGCTGGCCGAAGCCGAGAAACGTCCAGGCGAGCAGCGTCCACCGCCTCGTGATCACGATCCAGAGCTCGTCGCTGCGGCGCGCCAGGAGCGCGCCCATCGCGAACGCGAACGGGATCGTCAGCCCGACGAAGCCCAGGTAGAGCATCGGCGGGTGGGCGAGCATGTACGGGTTCTGGAGGCTGGGGTTGAGGCCGGCGCCGTCCTGCGGCGCGGTCTGGGTCGCGAACGGGCTCGCGACGGCGACGAGCATGAACGCGAAGAAGGTGGTCACCGCGCCGAGGATCGGCACCGCCCAGGCGAGCAGCGTCGGCGCGGAGCGCCGGGCCAGCAGGACGGCGGCCGCCGAGAAGCCGGTGAGGATCAGGAGCCAGAGGAGCAGCGAGCCCTCCTGGCCGCCCCAGAACGCTGAGATCGTGTACCCGAGCGGCAGCTCACGGCTCGTGTGGTCGGCGACGTAGACGAGACCGAAGTCGTTCTGGACGAGCGCGGCCAGCAGGACGAGCGATGCGACGAGCGCCGTCGCGAAGGCGGCGATCAGGGCGTTCTCGGCCGACTCGGCGAGGCGGCGGCGGCGCTGCCGGGCGGCGGCGGCGCCGGCGACGACTGCGTACAGGGCCAGGCCGAGGCAGACGATGAGCGCTGCGCGCCCGAGCTCGGGCACTACGTCTCTTTCTTCGACGAGTACTTCGAGGGGCACTTGGTGACGAGCGTGCCGGGGAGGCCCACGAACGTGCCGTTTCGCAGCCGCCCCTTCAGCGAGATGTCCCGCCCGACCTTGAACATGTCCGGCACCGACCCCGAGTAGGTGACCGGGAGCCGAATCGAGGAGCTGCCCTCGACGTCCTTGATCCTGAACCGGATCGTCCGCCCGCTGCGCTGAACCGGCGCCAGGACCTTCCCGACGATCGTGACCTCGCCGGTGCGGCCGTTCAGCTGGCTCGGGCGCAGCTGCGGCGTTCCGCCGGCGAGCGACGTGTAGACGAGAAAGACGGCCAGCATCGCCGCCACTCCGAGGGCGATGACGAGGCGGGCAGGGCTCGAACGGCGCGCCACGCCGAAAAGTCTAGCCCTGGTGGGATCAGCCTTCGCGGGTGGGGGCCGGGCGCCGTCGGGCCGGGATCCGGTACCCGTGCTCCTCGCACAGGAGGCCCGGCGTGTCCTCGGTCAGCGCGTCGCAATAGCCCTTCCCGTACGCCGCCCGCATGAAGGCGGCGACGATCTCGAGATTCCACTCGCCGACGTCTGCGGCCTCCCGCCAGAGGTCGGTCAGGCGGAGGTCGATGTCGAGCTCGAGGAGATCGATTCTGGACGGGCGCTTGGCCATGAGCCCAGGGTAGGAACGGCGTCGGACGGCACGGGAAGCGTGGGCCGGGCTCCGTCGTTCTCGTGCATATGAGCGAAGGCCCCGTCCGTGAGCTTCGGGTCGCGATGACCGTGGCGGACTACGAGAAAGCTCTGCGCTTCTACCGCGACGTCTTCGGCCTGCCGGTGCTCGAGGCCTGGGATCGCGACGACGGCAGAGGCGCAGTCCTCGACGCCGGTCGGGCGACCCTGGAGCTGCTCTCCGCCGAGCAGGCGGAGGCCGTCGACGAGGTCGAGGTCGGGCGGAGAGGCGTCGCCGGCCCCGTGCGGCTGGCACTCGAGGTCGACGACTCGGCCGCGACCGCGGATCGGCTCGCCGCCGGCGGGGCGGAGCTCCTGGCCGACCCGGTCGTGACGCCGTGGCAGCACCGGAACGTCCGGCTTCGAGCGCCCGACGGCATGCAGCTCACGCTCTTCACCGTCCTGGACGCAGAGAACGACCGTTAGCCTCTCGCCGTGGGCGAGCTCCGGTTCGGGCCGGCGCGCATTCCTTCGCGGGAGTCGCCGGAAGAGGCGATCGCGATCCTCCAGGAGCGCGGCTACACGGCCTGCGAGATCGACTTCGAGGGCAAGTTCTGGATGGACTACCCGTGGGCCGAGCGGCTCGGCGAGGTCGCGCGCGACGCCGGAATCGTGCTCTCCGTCCATGCCCCGATCGCAGGGTTCGTCGGGCACGCCGAGCGCGGCAAGAAGCTGAACATGGCGATCGGGATGCTCGACCACTCGGCCGGCATCGCGAAGGCATGCGGCGCCGAGCTCGTCGTCTTCCACCCCGGCTTCCTGCTCGGCCGGGAGCGCGAGCAGGCGCTCGCCGACGTGTGCGAGCAGGCGGGCGAGCTTCGTGAGCGGCTCGAGAAGAAGGACCGCGCGGTGCCCTTCGGGGTCGAGGTGATGGGACGGGTGCGCGAGCTCGGGACGATCGACGACGTCCTCGCGATCGCCGAGCGCGTCTCGTGGATCCGCCCCGTGCTCGACTTCGCGCACATGCACGCCACCTCGGACGGCGCGTTCACCGACGTCGAGGCCTTCGCCTCCGTCCTCTCGCGGGCCGACGCAGTGCTGGAGCCGGGCGCGCCGTTCCACGTGCACTTCTCCGACATCGCGTACGCGAACCGCAACGAGACGAAGCACCTGTCCTACGGCGAAGGGACGCTCCGGGCGGAGCCGCTCGGCGAGGCGCTCGCCCGGCTCGACCGCCCGGCGACCGTGATCAGCGAGTCGCCGGACGAGGCGTCACATCAGGCGATCCGCGCGGTCGTGCTCGAAGCAGGGCGCCAGGGTTAGCGGCGGCGCGTCAGCTGCCGGCGCGAGGCAACAGCGCACCAGCAGCTCAAGCTGAGCCGGCCGTCAGCGACGCGCCAAGCTCATCGATGGTTTGCACGCTGATCCAATCTGGGAGGTCGACTCCCGCCGGAACGTCGATCCCCGCGCGCGTGACCATGAAGATCCGATCGAATCGATAGCGCTCACGCGCCGCGCGAACGCGCTCCAGTGCCCGCTCGAAGCCCTCTCGGGTCGGTGTGCGCGACCAGTTCTTGATCTCGATGGCGATTCGCTCTCCCTCCCGCAGCGCGACGAAGTCGACGCTCCCGCGGAGCGGGACC
>DASTWB010000228.1:0-4554 GCA_035758725.1 Gaiellaceae bacterium | reverse complement strand
TGAACAAACCCGCGCGGTAGAGGTAGCCCTCGAGCCTCCGGCCGAGCAGCGCCTCCAGCCACTCGGAGATCGCGATCAGCGCCCCGAGGTCGACACCGGTGTCGATGCCCTCGCCCTCGAGCAGGTAGGCGAGATCCTCGGTCGCCACGTTGCCCGTCGCCTTCGGCGCGAACGGGCAGCCCCCGAGGCCGCCGACGGAGGCGTCCAGCGCCGAGGCACCCGCCTCCAGCGCTGCAAGGGCGTTCGCGAACCCGGTGTTGCGCGTGTTGTGGAAATGCCCGCCGACCGGCGGCCCGAGGGCCCCGACGCGCTGGACGAGGGCCTTCACCGGCCGCGGCGTCGCGACGCCGATCGTGTCCGCGAGGACGAGCTCGTCGGGCCCGGCCGCCGCGAGCCGCTCGGCGATCTCCACGACTCGATCCGGCTCGACCTCGCCCTCGAACGGGCAGCCGAAGGCGACCGAGATCGTGACGCTCGCGCGGATCCCGTCGACCTTCGCCCGCCCGACGATCGTTTCGGCGTCCCCCAGCGCCGCCTCCACCGAGGCGCCGGCGTTGCGCTGCGAGAAGCTCTCGGTCGCCCCGACGGCGAAGCTCACCTCGTCGAGCCCGGTCTCGCGCAGCCGGTCGTAGCCACGCTCGTTGAGGGCGAGGCCCGAGAGGACGACTCCGTCGCGCCGCTCGAGCGCGGCCACCACGTCCTCGGCCCCCGCCATCTGCGGAACGCGCTCGGGGTTGACGAAGCTCGCCGCCTCGATGCGCCGGAGGCCGGCGGCGGCCAGCCTGTCGACGAGCTCCGCGCGCGTCGCGGCCGGAAGGGTCTCCCGTTCGTTCTGGAGGCCGTCGCGCGGCCCGACCTCGCGCAGCAAGGTCAGAACCCGCGGGCGAACACGCGCTCGGGCTTGATGCGGACGATCAGCCGCTTCTCTCCCGGCACGTAGTGGTAGTCGCGCCCGAAGTAGCGGTGCGAGAGCTCGTTGATGTGCTCCTCGGCGCCCTCGTCGGAGATCTCGGCCGGCCCGACGACCGCGAGGTACTGGTACGGGTTCTCGTGGTTGAGGACGCAGACGCTCACGATCGGGTTGCGGCGGATGTTCCGTGGCTTGACCCGGCCCTCGGCCGTGTTGAAGACGACGCGCTCGCCGTCCCAGTCGATCCAGTTCGTGGTCAGCTGGGGGACGCCGTCCCTGCCGACCGTCCCGACGATCGCGAAGTTCTTGCCCTTGAGGAGCTCGATGTGCTCGTCTGTCAGCCTCGCCACGGGTTGCGTAGGCTAACGGCGTGCTCCTGCTGTGCGGAACGCGGAAGGGGCTGTTCCTCCTCCACGGCGACGACGGACGGTCGCGCTGGGAGCTCGAGGGCCCGCTGCTTCCCGGCTGGTCGGTCTTCCACGCCGTCCGGGATGCGAGGGACGGAAGCGTGCAGGTCGCGGCGAACAACTTCGTCTACGGCGGCACGTTCCAGCGGTCGGAGGACGGCGGGAAGACCTGGAAGCGCGCCGAGGGCCTGGGCCTGCCGGAGGGCTCGGAGCTCAAGCTCGAGGAGACCTGGCACGTCGAGCCCGGCCGTGAGGACGGCGAGATCTTCCTGGGGGCGACGCCCGGCGTCCTCTTCCGGTCGACCGACGGCGGCGAGTCGTTCGAGGCGGTGCCGAGCGTCCTGGAGGAGCCGACGCGCGAGCGCTGGCAGCCTGGCGCCGGCGGCATGTGCTGCCACTCGATCCAGCTCGATCCGACCGACCCGGACCGGATGTACATCGCCATCTCGGCGGCGGGAACGTTCCGGACCGACGACGGGGGCGAGTCGTGGACACCCGCGAACAAGGGTGTCGCCGCGGACTTCTTCCCGGAGCCCGACAACTTCCCGGAGGTCGGGCAATGCGTCCACAAGCTGCTGCTCCATCCCGCGCGGCCCGACCGCCTCTGGCAGCAGAACCACTGCGGCGTCTACCGGTCGGACGACCGGGGCGAGACCTGGGAGCGGCTCGAGGGCAACGGGCTCCCGAGCGGCTTCGGCTTCCCGCTCGCGCTCGACCCCCGCGACCCGGACGTGGCGTACGTGATCCCCGAGGAGGGGGCGGAGAACCGGGTCACCGCGGACGGCCGGCTCGGCGTCTATCGGACCGCCGATGGGGGCGCGACCTGGGAGCTCCTTTCAGACGGGCTGCCGGAGCCCGCCTGGGGAGCCGTCATGCGGGAGGGCTTCTCGTTCGACGGCGACGGCGGCGTGTACTTCGGCACGCAGAGCGGTTCCGTGTTCGCCACGACCGACGGCGGCGACTCCTGGGCCGAGATCGCGCGCCAGCTCCCGCCCATCCTCTCCGTCGAGGCTGCGTGGTCGTAGTCGTCCTCCCCTCGCTGCTCGCGGCGCAGGCGGGCGGGAAGGGGAGGTTCGAGGTGGACGGGGCGACGGTCGAGCACGCGCTGCGGCAGCTGCCGGTCGCCGACCTCCTGATCGACGAGGCGGGCGAGCTCCGCCGGCTCGTGAACGTCTACGTCGACGGCACGGACGCGCGCGAGCTCGGAGGCCTCCACGCCGACCTCGAGGGCGCACACGAGCTCAGGGTGATCGCCGCGGTCGCCGGAGGCACAAATCGGCGCGGAACGGGCTCAGCCCGTTCCGCCGAAGGCGACTCCTAAAAGGAATTGGCGAGCGCAAGGACGCCGCGCGGCGCGAAGCGCCGCCCGGCTCCATACGGTCGCCGAAAGTCGTGAGACTTTCGGCGAAGCGCGCTAGAGGCTGCGGGGGATCTGGATCTCCCCCGCCAAGATCTTCCGTTGGACGTCCTCGAGCGTGCGGAGGCTCTCCTCCGGCACGTCGGGGCTGATCTTCCCGAGCCCGACGCCGTGCTCGGCGAGGCCGAAGGTCACGTTCACCCCGCCCCTCCACGTCCCGTCCGTGACCGACCGGATGATCCGGAAGACGGCCTCGTCGACTCGCTTCACCGAGCTCGTGAGGACGTAACTCCCGAGGAAGGACTGGTCGGCGTCGACGCCGATCCCCCAGACGCGCTTCTCCCGCGCGGCGTCGAGCGCGCCGAGGCCGCAGCCGCCGGCGACCTGGAAGACGACGGTCGACCCGCGCGCGATCTGGTTCAGCGCGAGCTCCTTGCACTTCGCCTGGTCGTCCCAGTCCGACGAGTAGCCGTTGAGGGTCTGGATCCCCGGCTTCGCGTACTCGGCACCCGCCTGGTACCCCGCGATGAAGCGGTCGACCGGAGGCTCCTTGAAGCCGCCGACGGAGCTCACGACCGGCGGTGACTTCGTCGCGGAGAGCGCAGCCAGCACGCCGGCGAGGTATCCCGCCTGCTCCTCGCGGAAGAGAATCCCCAGGAGGTTTGCGGGCTTCCCCGGAAGGGTCGTCTGGTCGACGTCGATGATGGCGAACTTCGTCTTGGGGAAGCTCTTCGCCGCCGTCGCCACCGCCTCCCCCTGGGCGAACCCGACGCCGATGATCAGGTCGAATCCCTGGCGCGCGAGCGACGTGTAGTTCGGAAGGTAGTCGGAGGCGCTCCGGGACTGCGCGACGCGGATCTGGACGCCGAGGTCCTTCTCCGCCCGCTTCAGGCCCTCGTACGCGAGCTGGTTGAAGCCGCGGTCGTTCAGCTGCCCGACGTCGGTGACCAGGGCCATCTTGAACCCGGCGTTGTCCGTTTCCGCCCTGGTGGTGCCGCCGCTCGAGCCGTCGTCGCCGCCGCAGGCGCCGAGCAGCAGGACGGCGCACGCCGCGACGAGGATTGGCCGGAGGTTTTCGCCTGATAGTCTCAAACCTGGTGGCGAAGTCTATCCGACCCGCCCCCCAGCACGTCACGCTTGCGGTCGTCCTCCAGGTGCGCGACCGCGCTCTGCGGGTGCTCGTCTGGCGGCGGGCGCGCGAGCCGTTCGCGGGCCGCTGGGCGCTCCCGGGCGGCCGCCTCGAGCCGGGACAGACGCTCGAGCAGTCGATCCGGCGCCAGCTCGCGGCGAAGGTCGACGTCCGCGACCTCACCCACCTGGAACAGCTCGAGACGCGCAGCGACCCGAACCGGCACCCGACCCGGTGGGAGCTCGCGACCGCCTACCTCGGGCTCGTGCCCGTCGACCTGGATCCGGCGCTCCCGGGCGACACGAGCTGGCTCGCGGTCGACCGCCTGCGCGGAACGGCGTTCGACCACGGCGACATCGTCCGGTCCGGCGTCGCCCGGCTGCGGGCGAAGCTCTCGTACACGAACGTCGGCTTTGCGCTCGCACCGGAGGAGTTCACGCTCTCGGAGCTGCGGCAGATCTACGCGGCCGCGCTCGGACACGACGTGTCCGCGACGAACCTCCACCGGGTGCTCGTCCGGAGGGGCGTGCTGGAGCAGACGGGCGGCAAGCGGGAGCCGGGCAGGACCGGAGGCCGCCCTGCGTCCCTCTTCCGCTTCCGCTCGCGGAGGCTCGAGGTCACGGATCCGTTCGCCGTGCTGAGACCCCCGCGGTCGTAAGCGGCCGTCCGATTCGCCACGGAACGGGCTGTGCCCGTTCCGCCGTCCGGTTACTCGGGTGAGGAAGCCGAGCCGACCTTCTGGGCCGCGCGC
>DASTWB010000226.1:0-10791 GCA_035758725.1 Gaiellaceae bacterium | reverse complement strand
CACGTCGGACAAGATCGCCCTCGCGGCGTCCCGCGCGAAGATCGTGGAACGGGACGAGGCACCGGAGCTGCACGACATGGTGGAGCGTCTCTGCGCGATGGCCGACCTGCCGAAGCCGCGCATCGCCGTCGTCCCGACGGATGTTCCGAACGCATTCGCGACCGGCCGGAACCCGAAGAACTCGGTCGTCGCGGTCACGGAGGGCCTCTGGTACCGGCTGAGCAAGCCGGAGGTGGAGGGCGTGCTCGCGCACGAGCTCTCCCACATCGGGAACCGCGACGTCGCGATCATGACGGTGTCCAGCTTCTTCGCCATGGTCGCCGCGCTGCTGATGCGGATGGGCCTCTTCGGCGGCATGTTCGGCGGAGGCCGCGACCGGTCGGGAGGCGCGCCCGTCTGGCTGATCATGTTCCTGATCGCGATGCTGACCTACGTGCTCAGCTACGTGCTGATCCTGATGATCTCCCGCTACCGCGAGTACGCGGCCGATCGAGGCGCCGCGATCATCACCGGTGCGCCGGAGAACCTCATGTCGGCCCTCCAGCGGATCGCGGGCCAGATGACGCAGATCCCGCAGCGCGACCTCCGCGAGGTGCAGGGCCTGAACGCGTTCTTCATCGTCCCGACGAACGTGAAGTCCTCGTTCGCCGAGTTCTTCATGACCCACCCGCCGCTCGAGAAGCGGCTCGCCCGGCTCTCCGCCATCGCGCGCGAGATGGGCCGGCCGGTCGACCTGTAGCCGCCAGGGCGTGGGGATCCGCGACGTCCTCTTCGGGCGCAGGCGCCTGAAGGAGGCGAAGCGCGAGGCCCTCTTCGCGCTGCCCTCCGCCGCGGTGACGATGGAGGTCGACCTGGGGCTGCGCCCGGCCCCGGTCGCGGCGGTCGTCTTCAAGCCGCTCTCGGCTTCGGAGTTCGTGCGGGCCGAGAACGAGCTGCAGGAGCTGCTCGACGTGGCCGCGCGGGAGTCGTCCTCCCGGATCGAGCGACGGAGCGACGACTACGGGTTCGAGTGGCTGATCGTCCGGGACGAGCAGTTCGAGGATCTCGTCACGACCGTCCACCTGGTCGCGTCGGAGCTCGGCGAGCGTGGGTTCGGCCCGCAGCTCCTCGCTGCGGTGTTCCGGTTCGACGGCGGCCCGCAGCCCGTCTACCTGGTCTACGGCTACAAGCGCGGGGCCTTCTGGCCCTTCGTCCCGTCTGGAGAGCGCGAGCGGGACAACGCCAGGGAGCTGGATCTGAAGGCGAAGCTGGAGCAGGAGCTGCCCATCGAGCCCGACATCTCGATGTGGTTCGCCCTCTTCGGCCTGCCCATCTGAGCCGAGTCCTCGGGTCTGACCCCAAGACACGTCCCGAAGCGTCATCGTGGTCTCCCGGCAGGCGGCCGGCAGCCCGCCCTTAGGCCCACGATCTGTCCCGCCGGGCCGTGGCCACGGGTCTGACCCCAGGGCACGGCCTGAAGAGTCAGCCGGGCGGCTCCTCGCCGTCCCAGTAGTCGAGCGGCTCGAGCCGGGCGATCAGCCCGACACCGCGGAAGGCCAGCTTGTTCGACCGCGGGTAGTAGGTGATGTCGTTCGTGTCCCGCCAGCCGTACATCAGCACCTTCATCCCGCTCTCGCCGCCGCGGAATGCGTGAGCGATCCGCGTGCCCGCGGGCCTGGCCACGACGTGGCCGGCGCGGATCGGGTGGTGCTCCTCCTCATGGCCGCGGTCCCGCGCCCTCGGGCTCGGGACGAGCTCGAGCGTCCCGTCGCCCTCGAGCACGACGAAGATCTCCTCCTCCGCGGAGTGGCTGTGCGCCGGGGCCGGCAGCTTGCCCGGCCCGATCGTGACGACGTTCAGGCCCGACTTCACCGACCCCGCCGCGTCCGCCAGGTCGATCCAGCGCTCCTGCTCCACGTCGCCGACGTTGACGATGTTCGCGGGCCGTTCCTCGGGCTCGCCGACCTCGGGCTCGCCTGCCGCCGCCTCCTGGTCCCACGGATGGTCGCCGCCGCCGGCCGCCACCCAGCTCGAGCCGAGCCAGGTCACGCCTGCACGCGGAAGTGTCGCGTGGCCATCGGCGCCGCGTCGGCCGAACACCAGCACGTCGAGCCCCGCCTCCCCGCCGCGGAGCGTGTGTGCCTCCCGGCGCGCTCGGTGGACGATGCAGTCGCCCTCGCGCACCTCGTAGACCTTTCCGTCCTGCCATGAGAGACCTGATCCGCCCAGCACGTAGAAGATCTCCTCGTCCTCCACGTGCGCCGGCGTCGACCAGCGGCCGGGAGCGATCTCGATCCGGTTGACCGTCACCTCCACGCAGCCGGCGGCCCGCCCGAGGAACCGCCAGGCACCGCCGAAGTGGCCCTCGTCGTCGCGTTGGGCCTCGACGTCGTCCCAGTGGACGAGGCCGCCCTCGCCGTTCAAGGGGACGGGAGGTCCGGCACGAGCCCTTCGTCGGAGAAGAGCTTCTTCGTCTCCTCGAGCGTGAGGTCGCTCGGCGGGATCACCAGGTCCGAGGCGGAGAGATCGTCGTCCGCGAGCCGTTCGCCCCGCTCGCGCACCACCTGCCACATCTGGTCGAGGATGCCGTCCAGCGTGGGCTCGTCCTCGGCGTCCACGGCTGCCACCGCCCGATCGTCGAGCTCGTTGAGCTGTCCGCGAAGGTCGTCCTCGATCCGGTACTGGCCTTCTCCCATCAGCCGGACGATCACTGCTCCAGCTCCTTCTGCGGCGCCCCGGAGCCGACCTCCGCCTTGAGACGCTCGAGCTCGGCGTCCACCTGCTGCCCCGTGGAGATCGCGGCGAGCTCGCGGTCGAGCTTGGTCTGGTCGCCGGCGGTGAAGTCCTCGAGCGTGCCGGCCTCGATCAGCTCGTCGACGGCGGACGCCCGCGCCTGCATCTGCTCCGTCTTGTCCCGGGCCCGCTCGATCGCGAGGCCGGTGTCGGCCATCTGCTCCCCGATCCCGGTGGCCGCCTCGCCGATCCGCACCTGCGCCTCCGCGGCCGAGTACTGGGCCTTGATGACCTCCTTCTGTGACCGGAAGGCCTCGATCTTGGCGGCGAGCTGCTTCTCCGAGGTCGCGAGCTTCTCCTGCTGTGCGTCGAGCTGCGCGATCTGGCCGTCGAGATCCTGGAGCTGCTGCTGGGCAAGTGCCTTGCGCTCCAGCGCGGCCCGCGCCAGGTCCTCGCGTCCCGCGGCGACGGCGTCGCGTGCCTGCGAGTCCAGCTTGACGAGGCTCTGCTCGAGCTTGTCCGTCTGGAGCTGGAGCCGCTTCTTCGAGGTCGCGACGTCCGCGATCCCCCGCTTGACGTTCTGCAGCAGCTCCCGCTGCCGCTCGTACGAGTAGTCCAGCGTCTCGGCCGGATCCTCCGCCCGGTCGAGGAGCTTGTTCAGCTTCGACTTGATCACCAGTGACATGCGCTCGATCAGTCCGGCCACGAAAAAAACCCTCCTCCTCGCTTTGGACGTACCCTACGCGTCCATGCTCGTCGCGCGAAGCATGCATCCGGGCTGGCTGTCGAACGCCTACCTCCTCGCAGATGCCGAGGGCGGCACCGCGGTGTTCGTGGACTCCGGCGCTCCGCTCGAGCCGCTTCTGGAGGCCGCTGAGCGCTGGGGCGTCCGGCCGGGCCACGTCCTGCGCACGCATGGCGATCCCGACCATGTCGAGCACGAGGCCGAGCTCGGTCTTCCCGTGGTCACCGGCCCGCTCGAGGCCGGCGGGCTGCGGGTGGAGGCGATCCCGACGCCCGGCCACGCGGACGACCACCTCGCGTTCCTCGTGGGCGACGCGCTCTTCTCCGGCGACGTCCTGTTCAAGGACGCGGTCGGCGGGGGCGACCCCGACCAGGTTCGGGACTCGGTGATGCGCCTGATGGAGCTGCCGCCCGAGACGCGGGTCTATCCCGGGCACACCGACGAGACGACGATCGGCCGCGAGTGGGAGGAGAACCCGTTCGTGCGCGTGTGGCGCGGGGCCGAGCCCGAGGGCACCGAGCGCTGCCGGGTCGGCGGCCGCGACGGGACGATCGCCGTCTGGTCGCCCGACTACGACGGGAAGGGGAAGGCCTGGGTGCGGTTCGACGACGGGACCGGCCGGATCATGGGCGGCTCGCGCATCGAGCGCCTTTGAAGCTCGGTCTGCTGTACCCCGGCGCGATGGGCGCCGCCGTCGGGAAGGCCGCAGCCGCCGAGGTGCTCTGGGCGAGCGAGGGCCGGAGCCCGGCCACGGCCGCGCGCGCCGCGGACTTCACGGACGTCGGCTCGGTGGCGGAGCTCGTGCGCGCGAGCGACGCGATCCTCTCGATCTGCCCGCCCGCGATCGCCGAGGAGACCGCGGAGCAGGTCTTCCGGCTCGGCTTCGGCGGCATCTACGTGGAGGCGAACGCGATCTCGCCGGAGCGCATGCGCCGGATCGCCGGCCTCGGCCCTCGCGTCGTCGACGGGTCGATCATCGGGGCGAAGGGGATCAACCTCTACCTCGCCGGCCGGGACGCGGACGGGATCGCCGGGCTCTTCGGCAGCCGGGATGTGACTGCGATTCCGATCGGGGAGACGATCGGTGCGGCGTCGGCCCTGAAGATGGCCTTCGGCGGCTGGAACAAGATCGGGATCGCGCTGACGGCACAGGCCCACGCCATCGCGAGCGCGTACGGCGTCGAGGACCGGCTGGCAGGCGAGGGCGTGCCGGCCGACCGGATCGAGCGTTTCGCCGACCGCGCCTGGCGGTGGGCACCCGAGATGGAGGAGATCGCCGACATGTGCCGCGAGCTCGGGCTCTCGGACGCGATCCCGCGCGGCGCGGCGGCGTTCTACGCGGAGCTCGGGGACCGAGCCCGCTAGAAGTCGCCCGGCTCTTCGAGCGCAGGGCGGGCTTCTGGATTCGGATCGGCGAGCAGTATCCGAATCCGGCCGTGTCGCTATTCCAGCAGTACCAGCCTGAGCTCCCTCTAGGCGAGGAACGCCGCCAGCCGGGAGGCCTCCGCCTCGACCTCCCGGCGGGCGGCGCGGGGAAGGGGCGCGAACGGCGCGGTCTTCACCTTGCCGTCCCGGAAGCGCCAGGATCCGGCGACGGCGCCGTCCACGAGGAACGTCTCCTGCACGTCTCCGCCGCTGATCACCGTCGTCCGGTACTCGTCCGGCAAAACCCGGGTCCGGTCCGCATGCGACAGGAGCAGCGCGTCCCACTTGGGAAGGAAGCGGACGGGAGCCGGCGTCTCGACGGCCGGGAGCGGCGCGCGCGGCAGATCGAGCAGCTCGCGGCCCCGCTCGTCCTCGAACCGCCGCAGCTCGTTCCGAAGCGCCTCGAGGGCCGGATCCACCGCGCCGACCCGGAGCCCGGAGAACTGCAGCAGGTCGGCTCGAGTGGCGGGCCCGAACGCCGCGAGGTAGCTCCGCACGAGTGTCCTCGCCGCCGCACCGGCCGCCGGCATGCGCCCGCCGAGCCAGCGCTTCGCCGTGGTGAGCGCGATGCGCGGCCTGCGCCAGGTCCCCGACGGCGGAACGTGCACGAGCGGGGTCAGGCAGCGGGCGCGGAAGCGCCGTTCACCCAGCTCCGGCACGGCGCACTCCAGGTCGGCGTAGGCGAAGGTCCCGTTCGCCGCGAGCCGCTCGACCCGATCGATCAGCTCGCCGACATCGATCCCTTCGCGGAGGAAGTCGGCTCGCCACTGGTCGTGGCACACGCGCGCGAACGCCGGGTGGTTCGCGCCGGACACGAGGTGCACCGTGGTGCGGAACAACGTCGACCGTGTGACCTGCCGCCGCTCGAGCGCCCTCGTCAGCGACTCCCGCGAGAAGCCGTCGAGCCGGCTCCAGAGACCGATGTACGGCGCGTTCGGTGCCTGGGCCTGCATCGCGCAGAGGCGGCCGACCGCCTTGGGGACCGAGAGCCGGGAGCGCTCGAGCAGGAGCTGTCGAGCGAGCGTCGCTCGATTGAGCTCCCTTTGCGTGAGGGTCCTACGCGTAGAACGCGGCAAGCCGCTCGGCCTCCTGGTCGAGCTCCCTTCGCACCGGGCGCGGAAGCCGGCCGAACGGCTCGAGCCGCACGCGGCCCTTTTCGTATCGCCAGGTGCCAGCCACCTGGCCGTCGACGAGGAACGTGTTCACGGAGTGCGGGGTCCGGACGTTGAAGACCCTCGCCCGGTGCGCCTCACGGAGGATCTGCGTGCGTCGGGCGTGGACGAGCAGCGTCGAGTCCCAGACCGGGAGGAGGCGCGGCGGAGCGGGTGTCTCGGGGTCCGGCAGCGGGGCTCTGGGGAGATCGAGCAGCTCCTTGCCGCGCTCGTCGCGAAACCGCCGGAGCTTCATGCGCTCCAGCGTCCGGCCCACGGCCGCCGCCGGCACCATCCCGAAGTCGGCGATGTCCGTCCTGGGCGCAGGCCCGAAGCCGGTCAGGTAGCGGCGGACGAGGAGCTCGAGGCCCTCGTCCTCGCTCGAGTCGTCCGGGCCGACCCAGTCCTCGGCGAGCCCGTAGAGGTCCGCGCGCCGCTGGTCCCAGGTTCCGGACGGCGGGATCCGGACGAGGTCGACATAGGCGCCGACGCCCAGCGCCGCGTCCCGGCCGAGATGCTCCTGGATCTCCTTCCAGCGGCGCGGGCCGTCGCGGAGGAACCGCCGCAGCTTCCTGGCGGCGGCCCTCATCGTGCGCGGGTCGGCGTTCGGATGGACGCGCTCCCACCAGGCGAGGCGCGACGCGCGGATCGCCGCGGTCAACGGCCAGTAGTCGCCGCGGGAGACGAGGTGGATGGTCGCCCGCATCATCGTCCCCTGGACGACGCTGCGCCGCTCGAGCGCACGGGTCAACCCGGCGCGGTCGAGACCCTCGACGCGAGTCCAGAGGCCGATGTACATCGAGGGCGCGTACTGCGCCTGGATCCCGCCGATCCGTTCCAGCGCCTTCGGGATCGAGCTTCGCCCCCGTTCGAGGAGCAACTGGCGCGCGAGGAGGGCGCGGTTCAGCTCGCGCTGAGTCAGGACCCGCTCGCTCACAGAGCGGCGAGGAACGCCATCATCGTCTCGCCGACGGCGTCGAGGCTGTCCTCCGAGACGGCGGTCAGGTTGTCGCAGCGCTCGTGCCAGCAGGGGAAGTCGAAGTCGATCAGGTCGATTGCGGGCACGCCGCGCCGGACGAAGGGGACGTGATCGTCGAGGACGGCGCCCTGCTCGCGGGCCGGAAAGTGGCGTGAGGCGCCGGCTCGCCCCGCAGCGGCCCGGAGCCGGCTCCAGAGCCGCCGGTTCGAGAGCTGCTCACGCGGGATCTCGAGCTCCCTGTCGCCGACGAAGTCGAGGACGACGGCAGCCTCGGCCGAGCGGAAGGCGCGCGCGGCCACCTTGCTCCCGCGGAGCCCGTAGCGCTCGAACTGCGAGTCGGGGCGGCCCTTCGGGACCTCCTCGCCGTCGAAGAAGACGACGATCAGCGTCGGCCGCAGCTGGCGGGGCTTGATCGTGCGCGCGAGCTGGCGGACGACCGCGGTTCCGGAGGCGCCGTCGTTCGCGCCGACGAAGCCGGGGAGGTCCTTCGTGTCGTAGTGGGCGCCGAGGACGACCTTGCGGCGCGGATTCCGCCCCGGGATCGTCGCGACCACGTTCCGAAGGCCTCCCGGCACTGCCTGGAAGCGGCCGCCGCGGACCGAGCGTCGCAGGATCGTCGCGAGCTCGCGCGACCTCCGCGAGCCCGCCGGCCTGGGGCCGAGCGCGACCTGCCGCTTGAGGAACGACCAGGCGGCCTTTCCGTCGAAGCGGTTCGGCGCCGCCTCCTCGGCCGAGCGGTCGAAGCTCCAGGCGGCGGCACCTCCGGCGAGGGCGAGCAGGGCGGAAGCGATCAGGACCCGGCGCACGGCGGCATCGTGCCACCGTGCGCCGGGCCGCTACCCCGTCAGCTCGCGGCGAGCCCCGCCACCGTGGGCGGCACGCCGCTCCACGAGCCGACCGGGTCGAGCTCTCCGTCCTCGCGGACCGCCCAGCCGAAGATGCGGCCCGCGTCGGCGTCGATCGCGTACAGGAAGCCGCCGTCGGAGCTCAGCGCCTCGTCCCGCAGTCCCGGCTCGCCCTCGACCGCGGCGGCTGCGACCGCGCTGTCGAGCTCGATCGTCCCGTCCGCCCCGATCGCGTAGCGCGAGACCGCGCCGTCGGCGAAGTTCGTCGTGAACACGAAGCGCTCGTCCTTGCTCACGACGGCCCAGCAAATCTCGCTGCGCCCATTCGGGACCGAGCGGGACACCGGCGTCGCCGTGCCGCCGCTGACCCGGTACGAGGAGGCCGCGGCCTTCCCTCTCTGCGCCCCGAACGCCTCGGTGACGAGGAGCGTCCCGTCGCCGGTGAACGCGAACCCGTACGGCGTCGGCCCGGACGACGGCTGGATGCCCGGCTCGCCGAGCCGCCCGTTCGTGCCGACCGGATAGAGGGCGATCGCGTTCGTGCCGCGGTCGGTCACGACGACCGTGGAGCCGTCGGGCGTGAACCCGACCTGAGCCGGGTCGCTGCCCGGGCCGAGGTCGATCCGCGCGTCGATCGGCGCGAGCCCGTCCTCTGCGAGGCGGAATCCGACGAGCGACCGGTCGCCGGTGTTGACGACGTAAACCAGGCCCTCGTGCTCGGCGACGCTCTTCGGCGCCTCGCCGCTCGGGACCCTCTGCAGCAGCCTGAGCCCGTTCTCCTCGACCGCGAAGACGCTGACGTCTCCGCTGCCGGCGTTCGTGACCAGGAGGCGGGTCCCGTCCCCGGACAGCACCACCGACCCCTGGGAGGTGAGGTGCGGGACGCCGTCGCCGGCGCCTCCGGTCTCGTACGACTCCATGCCGTCGAGTCCGCCGTCCGCCGCACGGCGGAAGGCGATCACGCGGTTCGCATCCGCCTCGTTCGTCTGGGCGAAGACTCCGGCAAGCTGGTGGTTCGACATTCGCGCCTCCAATCTCGGTTGACGGCTCTCTGTCGCTCCGAGGGCGCGATCCGTTACAGCTGGAGGCTGCGGAGGCCGCGAAGGTCGATCCAGACGCGCTCGCCGTCGGTCACGACCTTCATCAGCACGTCGTCGCAGTGGGGGCAGCGGAGGACGACGCCCGGCGCCTGCGTGTAGGCGACGAGCGCGCCCACCGCGGAGACCGACGAGCAGCCGTCGCAGGTCCCGGATGCAACCGTGATCTCGGTGGCAAAGACCTCCCGGAGGAGGCCGGCCGCCGCATTCCCGTCCAGCTTCAGCGATTCCATTCTCATCCTCCCGTCGGCCCGAAGCGCTCGGTTCGAATTCGCGACGGCTCGTGCCCGAGCTCCACGAGCGCCGAAGCGACCGCCTCCACGAAGGGCGTCGGCCCGCAGACGTAGACGTGCGGCCGCTCCGCCGCCGGCGGCCCGACCTCGGCGAGCATCGCCGGGTCGACGCGGCGGGAGTACCCCTTCCACCCGTCGGGCTGGGAGCGGGTGAGCGTGTGCGCGACCCGCGTCTCGCCTCCGTTCAGCCGTTCCAGCTCGTCCCGGTAGATCACGTCCTCCCAGCTCCGCGAGGAGAGGAGGAGCGTCGCCGCGATCCCGTCGCCCTCCCCGTCGAGGTGGCGCAGCATCGCCATCAGCGGGACGACGCCAGAGCCGCCGGCGACGAGGAAGAGCGGGCCGCCCCGCGACGGCTCCCAGACGAAGTACCCGCCGACCGGGCCGCGGAGCTCGAAGCGGTCACCGGGCCGGAGCTCGTCGGTCAGGTACGGCGACACCTCGCCGTCGTCGATCCGCTCCACCGTCAGCTCGAGGCTGTCCCCGCCCGGTGCGGAGGCGATCGAGTAGCTGCGCTGGGCCTGGTAGCCGTCCTCGGCCGTCAGCCGGACGTCGACGTGCTGGCCGGGGAGGTGGCCGGGCCAGTCGGGGACATCGAGGCGGATCGTCTTGACACGCGCCGTCTCCGGGACGACCTCGACCGCCTCGGCGACCTTCCAGGTCAGTCGCCCCAGTACCGCTGCTCGCGCCACGGGTCGCCGTAGAGGTGGTAGCCGTTCGACTCCCAGAAGCCGGGCTCGTCGACCGACGTGAGCTGGAGGCCGCGAACCCACTTCGCGCTCTTCCAGAAGTAGAGGTGCGGGACGAGCAGGCGCGCGGGACCGCCGTGCTCGGGGTCGAGCGGCTCGCCGTCGTACGCGTAGGCGACCCACGCCTTCCCGCCGGTCAGGTCCTCGAGCGGGAGGGTCGTCGTGTAGCCGCCGTCGCAGAAGGCGACCGCGTACTCGGCCTCCGTCTCCACGCCCGCCAGGAGCGCGTCGACCGGGACGCCTTCCCAGACCGTGTCGAGCTTCGACCACTTCGTGACGCAGTGGATGTCGACGGTGACCTCCTCGCCGGGCAGCGCCCGGAACTCGTCCCACGACCAGCGCCGGAGCTCGTCGATCTCGCCGACGAGCGACAAGTCCCACTCCTCCAGCGGGACGTGCGGCGTGGGGCCCGCGGAGAGGACGGGGAAGTCGTCGGTCACGTACTGCCCGGGCGGAACCCGGTCGGGCGGCCCCTCTCGCCGCCGACCTCGGAACCCGCGGGAGATGATCGGGCTCAATCCGCCCTCCAGCCGCGGAAGGCCTCGAGCAGCACCTGCTCGGCGTCCGGGTCGAGCGCCTCCGGCGAGAGGGCGCCGGTCGCCCGCAGCGTCGCGCGCATCTGTTCGACGTAGCGGCGGCAGCCGCTGCACCCCGCGATGTGGTCATCGAACAGCCGGCGGTCCTTGGTGGGCAGCGCGCCCTCGAGGTAGTCGGTCACGAGCTCCACGAGCTCCTGGCAGCTGAGCTGTTCGACGCTGTTCATTGCTGCGCCTCCGAGAAGTAGTCCTCCAGGGCGGC